>NZ_BBCC01000144.1 GCF_001311845.1 Desulfosarcina cetonica JCM 12296
AGGGAAAAAACCCGCGGAGTACAAGCTCGTACCGGGCGTCTACGCCATGAAGGTGACCGACCGAACAGTAACGCCGTACCAGACCCAGGAGATCCGTGATATCGAGATCGTCTCCGGCCAGACCGTGGAAAAAGCCATCGAATTTTAAGGCGATCGATCTCTTGTAAGAGCCGAATCAATGGAGGCCATCAATTGAAAAAATACACCTTCGTCTATTTATTGATTTTTTTTCTTTCGTCTTTGCCGGCGTTGGCGGCTTCCTTTTCCGCGGACCTGGTCATGACGAAAAAAGGAAAGACAGAAACCGCTAAGTTTTATCTGTTGAATCAACGCTACCGGATGGAGGTCGTCGAAGAGGGCAAACCCATGGTCGTCATTGCAGACAAAGATAAAAACATGCACCGATTTCTAAACATGGAGGAAAAGACTTTCTTCGAAATCCCCTCGGACGATTTTAGGATTCTTACCCATGATCCATTCAAAGCCTCGCAATACATGGTCTCTAAATACGGCCGCAAGATTCAGGGAAGCGAGAAGATTTCTGGATTTGCTTGCGAAAGGCAGGATGTTTTCGCGCAAGATCAACGGATTCATTCCCGATGGGTCTCAACCGAGCTGAAGTTTCCCGTGAAGCTTGTCTCCTATGATGGAGAAAAAGAGGCCTATACTGCGGAACTGAAGGCCATTCGAAATATCCGGCTGGAAAAGGATCTGTTTGCTCCGCTGGCCGGCTTCAAAGAGGTCGAAGAGCCCGGCGCGGCGGCAAGACGGAAACGTGAAGAAATAGAAAAAGCGGAAGAGGCTTTACCGGGCCTAACCCAAACAGCCGATGCCCGGGTTCCCTGTTACGTCAAGATCGCTGCCGGCGGGGAGCTGCGCGTGTCCATCGATACCGACCGTAGCGCCTATCTGGATGTCATCAACGCGGATAAGGCCGAATCCGTGTATACCGTGCTCAAGTACCGAGACGGAAAGCCCCTGGAGGACTACGAGCCCCGGCAATCAACGCTGGAAGGAAAGGGGCGCCATAAAAATTGGGACTTCAACGACGATTTTGCCCGTAGGACCCATTCATCTTTGGTGGATGAGTTGAGAATACCAGTAACCAAGGGATTGGTGTATGCGGAGCTGCGCCAGAAAGGGATTGACCGATCGGATGTTTACAATCGCGGCGGCTGGCAGACCGACGTGAACGCAGACCCCGGCCGGCCGTTGTCCCTGAAAATCACCGGCGACAATCCATTTGGCGATCAGACCACGGGCAAATTCTGGTTACGGTATGAAGAGGGGGGCAGTTCGGAAGCGATTCATTTTACCGTGACCACCGGCAAGACCCAGACGTGGGCGTATCCTGCCTCAAAAAGGATCAAAACCGTGGCCGTGACGATTCCCAGGGGCGAGGGCCGGGCCAAGATCAGCCTGATTCAGCCGCCGGATCCTAAAAAAGCGGCGTCAGCCCAAACAGTCGTCAAAACAACGCCGAAGCCGAAAACAGCTCTGGCCGCCATATCCGCCGCGCCTCGCCGGCAGCTTCCGGCAGCCAAATCCTCGACGGGGAGGTGCCGCTTTACAAGGGTGCCCGGGTGTTGAAAACCAAATCCGCCGGGGCGTATTCCCAGGCCCAACTACAGGTGGAGGCCACGCCTCAGGACATCGTCGATTTTTATAAAAACGCCATGACAGCCAAGGGCTGGGAGCCGGGCATGGCCATGGTTCAAGGCAACAAAGGCGTACTCATGTTCAAACAGGCCAACCGGCAGTTGGTGTTCAAGGTGAAGGGGCAAGGCAATACGTCCAGTATCGATGTGACGATTATCAGCCAGTGAACGACAGCGGGAGCGTACGCAATGATCACGGTGGCATTTGCATCAACAATGCGCAAAGATCTCTATAGCGTTTCATCAAGGGGCAACAGGCCAACAGCGAATGACATATTCTTTTGAAAAGCGGATCGGCTTCTTCTTTAAGGCCGCAGTTATCCTGGCCATCGTTTTAACAGGCCAACCAGCCACCGGCCATGCCGCTTCTCTTTCGGGCACCGACATCCCCCTGATCGATGGGGCTCAAATCATAAAAGAGAAGCAATTCCAGGGTTCCGGGCGTTTTGAATTCGAGGTGGATATCGCGCCCGCGGCGGCCATCGAATTCTATCATCGGGTCATGCAGGCCAGGGGATGGCCGGCGGGAAGAATCATGTCCGTCGGAAAAACCAGCGCCCTGATGCTGCTCCATCAGGGGGACATGTTTTCGGTTAAGGCGGAAGATAAGGGCGGCCGAACACATGTCACCCTTGCCGTGATCCTGAAGTCGTCTATCGAAAAGGCCTTGGATCCGAAAACGGCCCAGCGCTATGGCGATGCCGCGAAATCTGCCGCAACGCCAAAAGAGAAGACGCTTTCCAAAAACAGCAACGTCTCCATCGAGGGGTCGCCCATCGGCAAGGGCGATGTGATTCGCCGCCCTGAGTTGCCGGACCGCGATAAATCCGGCGTCGGCAAAAAAGACGATGGCAATCTGCCGGATGAGCCTTCCCCACCATCCGATGCCAGCAATAATAATGACAATCCGGACTCGGAAGATTCATCCTCCGACGATGCATCCAATGCCGAGGGTGCGTTGGATGCCCGCAACGATTTACCGGAAAGACTTTCCGTCTCCATCCATGCTTTCGTCCGATGGAACGTGACGAACCCGAATGAAGATGCGTATACGGGAACGATTAACCTGCACGCCAATGGAAACATGAGAATTTTCGAGGCAGGAAGTCCCACCGTTCATGGTGCGCTGGGGGCCATCAAACCGGTCTTGATCTACAAACCGGAAAACGGAACCGTATCGTTTGCTTACGAAGAACACAGAATAAGCCTGAAACCGATTCCGTCGGGGAAGTGCCAGGACCCTTTGATGATCGAATACCAAGGGGGCGGCGTGATGCCGCTATCCGAGGAAAGCTTGTTTAAGGTTCATCGCCTTTCCGCTTCGGCCTCGCCCTATCTGCAGAATCTATCGGCGGACAAGCAGCGCTTTTTATCAACATTTAAAAGCAGCACGGAGGTGCCGGACGACTACGAATTGATGCTGGGACCGGGAGGGAATAGAAAGCGGATCCACGGCCGGAAAAAAGATACAGGGGAAACGGCATGCGCCTACATCCCGGTGGAACGGGATTTCCCCGGATGCCGCATCGGCATTCAGGTCGAATTGCCGGACTCCGGCATTCTTGCGGGATCCCGGAGTTGGTCGGCGGACGATCAGGGATTATGCCCACCGTCTTTGGGCATCTCCATCCTCGATATCGCGGCGACGCAGAATAAGAAGCCTTTGAAACCGCCAGCCGGAGGCAACAAAAACGTCACCTACAAGGTCAGTTGGAGAATTGATCGGGTTGCCCCGGGATCGCCCGAATCCGGCCCGCAGGAAAATACAAGTAATCCGTGCAACAGTATTCGAAATCGACTTCGGGAGGTTGAGCGTATCAAAGCCCTTTATGAAAACGATCGTGTTCGATCCTATGTCAAAAGTCAATTCGGAGAAGCCAACTGGGCGGCCTACCAGCAAACATTGGAAAACCTATTTGAACTGATGGGTGATGATTCCGCAGTAAACGCGATGGACGCATCGTCGATCACCGCCTGGTTGGACGGCTTGGATGACCAGCAGATGCGTGACATTTGCACGAGCCAGGAATCTTATTCGGGGACGGATGGCAGCGGCCTTTTTTTTGAAGATGCGAATGCCTTTTCTTGTTCGACCGACCAGGACAACGCGGGGACGAAAGCAACAACCCGCATGCAGGTCAATTACAAAGGCCGCTCCATAGACGCCACATTGAATGGCCAATCCGTTCCCATTTTTACCTACAACAACAACTGGGAGAGCCCGACACCCACGGATCATTACTGGGCGGTGTATAGAGATTGGGTAAGAATATACGGGACAAATGCTGCAACGGCACTGTTTCAATCATCCATTGCGCATGAAATGACCCACGCCGACCAGTTTAGAACAGATAGACACAGCCCCTTTACCATCGACAAGGGAAGTCGCTGGGAGCAAGAAGCGTATGGGAAAGAAGCAAATACGCTCAAAGAATTCTTGGAAATCTTTGACTGCTAGGCGTAACAGAGGAGAAGACATCATGATTATTGCCCTGATTGCCGTTGGTTTCGTCGTTCTTTGCTTTATTCTGCTGTACAACAACCTGGTGGGCAAGAAAAATCAGGTGGCCACCGCCTTTTCCAGCATCGACGTGCTGCTCAAAAAGCGCTTCGATCTGATTCCGAACCTGACCCAAATGGTGAAGCGTTACATGAAGCATGAGGCGGATGTGCTCACCCGGGTGACCGAAATGCGCAGCAAATCCCTGTCCGGCAACATGACCGATGCGGAAACCGTGGCCATGGATCGGCAGGTCTCCAGCGCGCTAGGTCAGATCATGGTCGCCGTGGAAAACTATCCCGATCTCAAGGCCAGCGAAAACTTCATCAACCTGCAGGCTTCGCTGAACGAGGTGGAAGAGCAGATTTCCGCCGCCCGCAGGGCCTACAACGCCTCGGTAAAAGATTACAACAACGCGCTGGAAATGTTTCCCAGTAATATTGTCGCCGGTTTTATGCGCTATGAGCGCAAAGTTTTTTTTGAAATCGACGCCCGGGAAAAACAACCCGTTGATATCGGTCAAATTCTCAATATGTAGGCAAACAAGCGGATTCTCTACAACTCAGCATCTGAACAGGGGGCAGACATGCAATCACTGGAATCCTTTTACCAATCCGATCTGTTGCCGGACCTGGAAAAACTGGAGGCGCAACGGCTCATCGTAAAGAAGAAACTGGTTCAGGCGATCGTTATCTTCGTGGCGCTCAATCTGGCGTTTTTATTCGTTCATGGTCTGTTCGGCCTCAATCTTTATCTCATGGTCTGGTTGATGTTTATCATTTTATCGGCCCTCTTTACGTTTTTTTCTGGCACATCAAATACTACCGGGACTACCACACGGGTTTCAAAGACAGAATCATCCCCAGGATCGTCGCCTTTGTCGACCCTGGTCTGCGGTATGACAAAATGGGAATGGTGCCCAGGGAAGCATTCACGGCCAGTCATTTGTTTAACGACAAGCCCGGAGAATACACGGGCGATGATCTGGTGAGCGGCACCTTGGGAGAGACGGCCATCCAATTCTCCGAGGTGCATGCCAAGCGGGTCGATATCGTCCGGAGAAATTCGAGTTCCAGCAGCACGAATCGAACAAGAAAACGAATCACCCTATTTTCAACGGGCTTCTCTTCGTGGCCGATTTCAACAAAGCCTTCAAGGGAACGACCATCGTCCTGCCGGATACGGCCCAGAAGCTGTTCGGCGACATGGGCCAGGCCCTCCAAAGCCTCAACGTTCAAAACGGCCAATTGATCAAACTGGAAGATCCGGCGTTCGAAAAGTTGTTCGTGGTTTACGGCCAGGACCAGGTGGAGGCGCGTTATATCCTTTCCACCAGTCTGATGCGCCGGATGGTCGAGTTTCAAAATCGCGCCCAAAAAGAGATGCGGCTCTCCTTTTCGGCCTCCAAGCTCTATGTGGCCATTCCCTTTGAAAAAGAGCTGTTCGAACCCAAAATCAGGGAGAGCCTGCTGAACATCGCTCACATCCAGGAGTATTACGACGAGTTGAAACTGGTGGCCGATATCGTGGACGAGTTGAACCTCAACACGCGCATATGGACCCAGAAAGCACCGGCGGCGGCAACCTCCGTGGCCGCGGCCAATGCCGCCATGGATGCCGGGCCATCCGTCACGCCGTCGCCACCACCACCGCCGACAACCCCGCCGGCGGAAGGCCGGAAGCGCTATTCGGAGGAAGAGACCAAGGCGCTTTTCAGGGAGTTCGTCAACAAGGCCGACACGTCCATGGCACCCAAGATCAAAACCGCCAAACGCTGGCTGAAGCGGATTGCCGGCATTTTGCTGGTGTTGATCGCCTCGCCGGTCCTGCTTTCCGGCGTCGGTATGGGCGGATTGATCACCATGGGGGTCGGTCTGTTTTTTATCGTGGGGGGCTTTATGTCCCCATCCGTGGAAAAGATGGTCGGCGTCGTCCTTTTCCCCGCCATTGGCATCGTTATCGCCGTGTTCAGCTACAGTGCCTATCAAACCAGCCTGGCCAGCAAATCCTGGCCGACAGTAAGCGGCAGTATTATCCGGTCGGAAATCGAAAAGCGGATCAGCACCAGCGGAGAAGGCGCCAACAAAAAAAAGACGGTGAAGGAATACCCAAAAGTCACTTATCAATATCTCATTGACGGTAAGACCTATAAATCCGGTAAAATTTCGTTTTCCTCAACGGGCAATGCCAAACAGGTCGTTGCCCGATATCCGGTCGGAAAAAGTGTTCCCGTCTACTACAATCCCGAAAAACCCAAGCAAGCAGTGCTGATCCCGGGCGGTTCGAAATTCAATTATGTGCCGTATTTCTTCTCCGCCTTTTTTCTTCTCCTGGGCGTGATCATGTTCAGCCGATGGCGCAAACAGACCCGGGCCCTTGGAAATGCGGGGTGAAACGCATCGCCCGTATTACGACTGGGTTTCCATGCGTTCTTTTGTCAGGCAGTAAACCCCTTTGCCCATCATCCCGGGCCGGAAACACAGGTTGTCCGAAATACATTGGGCCGGTCGGCGGTCACCGGACGTCCAGCGGTTGACCAAGTCGGGCTCCCGGATCAGTGGGCGGGACATGGCGAAAAAATCGGCGCTGCCGTCGGCCAAAAGGCTTTCGGCCACCTCGGGGGAACGGATGCCGCCCACCAGAATCAGCGGGACATCCAGGACCGCCTTGAACGCCCGCGCCGCTTGCCGGAAATAGGCCTCTTTCTCCGGAGTGGTAATGGCCGGCCGGCTGGGGGAAAGCTTTCCGCCGGTAAGCAGGCCGCCGCTCAACTCAATGGCATCCAGGCCGGCGGGAACCATCCGCCGGACGGCCGAAAGACTCTCTTCCTCGGTCAAACCGCCATCGGCAAAATCCGAGCAATTGATTTTAATCAGCAGGGGATAGTCCGCGCCCACGACCGCGCGCATCGCCGCCAGGGTTTCCACATGCACGCGCGTCCGATTCTCGATGGACCCGCCATAGGTGTCGGTGCGCCGATTGAACCAGGGGGAGAGGAACTGGCTGAACAAGTAGCCGTGGGCGCTGTGCAATTCGATACCGTCAAAGCCGGCTGCCTGGGCCCGACGGGCCGCAGCCACATAGGCCCCTTTCAGTTCCTCGATCTCCTGCACTGACAGCTCATGGCGCGGCGTCTTGGCCAGCCCGTCGAAATCGGAAACCACCCGGGGGGCAATCGCGATAGCCTTTTCCAGGGCGAAATGACCGGCATGGGCCAGTTGGACAAGGATACGCCCGCCGGCGGCGTGCACCGCATCGGTCATCTGGCGCAGACCGTCAACGAGGGCATCGTCATAAATGCCCAGCTGCCAAGGCGTGGCCTGGCCCTCGGGTGAGACATAGGCATGCCCGGAGATGATCAGGCCCACGCCGCCTTTGGCAAGGGCGACCATGGTATCGATCAATCGGGACGTCACCGCGCCCTTTTCCGTGGCCATGCCTTCCCAGGTGGCCGAGCGCACGAAGCGGTTGCGCAGGGTCAGTGTATGAAGGGTTGCGGGTTCGAACAGGGCAGAGGATGGCATATGGCAGGATTCACTTTCTCAGATGGATGGTGAGAATATTGTTTTCAACAGCCGTTGGAAAGGTGTTCAAGGGCGTTTTGGCCGCACCGCTCACGGGCTGGCCGTCGTAGGTATAGGTCGATTTGGAAACGCTGCAGCACTGGATCTGGCCGCTGCCGGCAAGGACATCGATACGCCGGCCCATGTGGGCGCAGCGGTTGGCCACGGCATAGTACTGACCGTCATCGCCGTGAACCACCAGCAGCCGGGGATCCAGGCCCTTGCCTTCCAGGCGCACGCCGCTGCCGGAATTTTTCAGTTCCGGCATGCAGGCCAGGTCGATCCTGACGGCCGGGCCATTTAAAGACCAAGCTTTTGGATCGGCGGGGGATGGGGTTTCACAGATACCGAAAATGCGTTTGAGGAATTTCATCGTTTCTTCTCTCCCTTTGTGGTTTTATGTGTCTTCGTCGCGGGCATGGCCCGCTTCCCAACCGGGAACCCATTAAAAAATAGCGTCGAGCCGTCCGGGCCGCGTTCAGGCCGCCTCGACCCGGCAGGGCACGTAACGGTGCAGGGGCGTCGCTGCAAATCCATCGCGATGGCTGCTTTGGGTCAGGCGGTTCACGTTGGCGCCGGTCTTTTCTCCGCCATGGACCAGCCCGAAACCGTGGGGCAGGATCACCTGGCCGGGCCGGGCGTTGGGACGAATTTCCAGTTCGACGGTCTCCTCACCGGCGGCGGTGGCCACCCGCACCCTCTGGCCGTCGACCAGCCCCAAATCCGCGGCATCATCGGCGTGCATGGTCAGGGTGCCCGTCCGCCGGCCGTGGTTCCAGCTCGGGTCGCGCATCAGGGTGTTGGCATTGGTGCGATCGTGGCGACCGGCCATGAGAATCAGTGGAAAAGCCGGATCCGGCTGAAGCGCCGCCGCTTCCCGCTCGGGAGTCAGTGCCGCCATCCAGGCGTCCATCTCGGGAATGAACAGCTCGATCCTGCCGCTCGGCGTACGAATATCGGCCATGTTGGCCGTCTCGTCAAGCTTTCCCAACCAAAGTCCCTGGGGATGATCGAGGATGGCCTGGAAGAGTTTCTCTCCATCCGGATCCAGGCCGGCGGCCGCGGCCGCCTTGCGCAATTTCCCCGGCGCGGCGAAAAGCAGCCCCCACAAGCCCGCCAGGTGGGCCGAGCCCATCTTGCGGCCGAGGGTTTTGGCCAACACAAAAGGCATGACCTTGAAAAGACCGGGATCGGCGTGCGCCGCTTTCATCAATTCGCCGGCAAATATCGCGCGGTCTCCCTCGGCCGCCTGGACAAGGCTGTCGGGAAGCGGTGGAATCATCCCCATGGCATCGGCGATGCGGGTGAAGATCTCGCCGCACTCCAGGGGCTCGCCCTCGGGGGCGATAACGGGCCGCCGCATCTGGAAGTAGATCTCCGGCCAGGTCCAGGTGAAAAAAGTGCCGTCCCACGACTCGTAGCCCGAGCGCGCCGGCAGGACATAGTGGGCGAGACGGGCCGTTTCGGTCATGGCCAGCTCGATGGAAACCAACAGATCCAGGTGCGCGAAGGCCTTCTCGTAGGCGCTGGTGTCCGCATAGGAACGCAAGGGGTTGCTGGCGCTGCAAATCACCGCGCGGGTGCGCTCGGGGTGGTCGCTCATGATCTCCTCGGGTAGCACGTTGGGCGGACTGTAGCCCATGAGGATGGGAAAACCGGTGGTGACCATGCGCCAGCTTTTCTCGTCACGTTCGTCGGTGTGGGATCCCAGGGGGATGAACTTGCCGGGAATGACATTGCCGCCGGGCACGCACAGGCGCCCGCAGATGGCCTGCAAAAGGTTGTAGAGGCATGAGCTCAGGGTGCTGTGGCGCCCCATGTAAATGCCCAGGTCGGTGTGCAAACACCAACGTCGTTGGCCGAGCAGGCGGCACAGGTCGGTCACCGGTTCCCGCGCCAGCCCACAGACCGCCAGCGCCGCGTCCACGTCGACATCCGTGAACCAGGCACGCACCCGGTCGAAACCGGTCGTATACTGAGAGAGATAGTCCCGGTTTTCCCAGCCGTTGGCAAGGATAATGGCGATCATGGCACGCACCAGAAGGGCATCGGTTCCCGGCCGCAGGGGCAGGTGAATGTCGGCGATGGCGGCGGTTTCCGAGCGCCGCGGGTCGACGACCACGAGAAGCTTGTCCGGATCGCTGGAGAAATCCTTGAGCACCAGGGGGGCACGGCACATCTGGTGGCTTTCCATGCCGTTCCAACCCACGGCCAGGAGCATGTCGGCACGCGCTTCGTCGGGGATGTAGAAGTCGTTCTGCCGGCCGGTGTGACGGCCGCAGGCCCAGTAATAGCCGGTCAGCTCCTGGGCCAGGGCATTGTAGTGATACGGGGAGCCGATTTGCTTCATCAACGTGCGGCCGAAGGCGGCCTCGAAATGGCATCCCTGGCCGCCGCCACCCATGTAGGCGAAGGATCGCGGACCGTGGGCGGCAACGATCGACTGAAGTCGCTCGGCGATCTCACCGATGGCCCGATCCCAGGAGATCTTCTCGAAGCCCCTGGCGGTGCGCTTGAGGGGGTGGGTCAGCCGATCGGCATGATGCTGGTGATGGGCCACGTTCACCCCCTTGCGACAGGCATAGCCCCGGCTGCGAGGGTTGTCCTTGTCCGGTCGAACCCGAGCCATGCGATTGTTTTCCACCTTGACCTCCAGCCCGCAATTCTGGGGACAGAGGACACATCCGGTTTTCTGCCATTCAGCCATGATGTTCTCCTTCCGGGGAAATCAGATCAGGCCCCGCTCCTTGGCGATGTTCATATAGGTCTCGAGAACACTTCGGGGCGGAACGTAGCGCGCGTCGGCATTCTTTTCCGATAGCCGCATGGCCTCGGTGGGGCAGCCGGTCACGCACAATCCGCAACCGATGCAGCGCGCCGCATCGACCCGGGCCACATCGTCCAGGACGATGGCGTCCATCTGACAACGCGCCACGCAGTCCCCGCAGCCGATGCAGTCCGCTTCCACAACCTTGGCGAAGTAGTTGGTATGCACCGCCAAGGCCGGCTTATCCAAGGTCTTCAGGTTTTTGAGGATACCGCAGCAGCAGCCGCAGCACATACAGATGTTGCTCGTCTTCTGCTGGTTGCCCGGCTGGAGCACCAACCCGGCATCCACGCCGGCCTTGAGAATTTCCAGGGCTTCGGCCTTGTCGATGGAACGCCCCAGACCGTTTTTCTCGTAGTAGAAAGCGGCGGCGCCAAAAGAGAAGCACGTTTCCATGGGTTTGTCGCAGCCCTTGCCGATCAGTTTCTGCTCCTTGCGGCAGATGCAGGGAGAAACGACGATCTTGGACTGGCCTTTGAGGATCGCCTCGGCGGCCTCGTATGGCATCACCGCCATATCGGCGGAAAGGCTCTTGGAAACCGGTACCACGCGCAACTGCTTGGTCTCGTTCTCCAACCAGCCTTTTTTTAGCAACGTCGGCATGTAGGCGTTGACATCCTGGACCAGGCCTTCGTCCAGGCTGTTGAGGTGGTATTCCCAGATGCCGACCACGAACTGGGCCGCGCTGAAAAGGGTTTGGTCCCGTTTGCTGATGCGGAAGATCAGCCCCTTGGCCGCCATCTCGGCGAAGAGCGTTTCCAGCTGCGCCGCGTCCCGCCCGGTGCGCGCGGCCACGGCCGCCACCGTCTCGGGAATCATGGTCAGGGTCATGGCCGCCGCGGCCTCCTCCGGCGTGAAAAGACGCTTGAGGATTCTCAATTCCAGGCCGCTGTCGGTGCTCGGGTAGCCGGCCGGCAGGTTGTCCAGAAAGGTGGCCAACTGCTTGTAGATGTCGGTCATCGTTTGCTCCTTGGGAATTGGCGTTAAATATACCGATTGGTATATTGATAGATCATTGACCCAGACGCAAACCAACCACCTGTTTTTCAGCCATATCGATGGCATTCAACAAATAAGACGCCTCACCGGTCACCTTGGACAGGGCGATCCCCCCTTCCAAGAGTGCGATGAGGATCTCGGCGGTTTTGGGGGCGTCCACCGTCGGGTCGATGACGCCCTCGGCAATGCCGCAGGTGATCAGATCGACAATCCTCGCCTTCCAGCGCGAAAGCGCGTCCACGGCCATGCGGCGCAGGGCGACGTGGGTGTCGTCGGCCTCCACGGAAGTGTTCAGGATGGGACATCCGCCGTAGGCCAACACCATGCGGTAGATCTTGCGGACCCCCCGGGGATAGGCCAGAAGCTTGTCCAGCGTGGTGGCAGCGCTGTTTATCTCCTTGGTGAAAAAATCGAAAATCAGGCCGATATTGTGCTGGAAGGCGTGCATGGCCACGTCGTTCTTGTCTTTGAAATTACCGTAGATGCTGCCCTTGGTCAGTCCCGTGGCGGTGGTCAGGTCGGACATGGAGGTGCCCACATAGCCCTTCTTGTTGAAGATGGGCGCGGCGGTTTCGATGATCAGCTGCCGGGTGCGCTCGGATCGGGGGGGAGATGCGTTTTTCATGCAACCGACCATATACCGTTCGGTATATTAAATCAATGCTGTTTTTTCAATTCGGTCATGAATCCCCATGCGGGGGGCAAGAGATCCCCCCGCCAAGCGATTCGGCTGCGCAACCTGAACACCACCGCCAATTAACAAAATCGGCCGCATCCACAATACTGGGCGCGGCCGATCTGTTTTTCATCACGGGGGAGCATCCGTCATGCCTCAACCGGCAGCCGGATCGACGTGCGGCCCTTTCTGCATGATCACGGCGGCGAGGAAAGCAACCAGCCCCAGGCCATCAGACCAATAGGTGGGCCAGAAAAAACCGGCGGCGGCCAACCAGAAAAGCAGGGTTTCCACCCAGGTGGCCCGACGGACAAAAAACCGTTCGAGGGCCGAAGCAAAGGCAATCAAGCCCAGCATGGTACTGATCATGCTCAGCACCACCGGCCAATGCAACAGCTCGTAATGCTCACCCATGCCCAAAAGGGGGCGATAGGCCATGACGATGGGGAGGATGTAGAGCCCCTTGGCCAGCTTCCACGAAGTAAAGGCCGTGCGCATGGGGTTGGCGCCGGCCACGCCGGCACCGGCAAAGCTCGCCAGACTCACCGGCGGGGTCACGTTGGCGTCCTGGGAGTACCAGAAAACGATCATGTGGCTGACCAGCAGCGGCACGCCCATGTCCAGCAGCGCCGGTCCGGCCAGGGTGGCCAGCACAATGTAGCTGGCGGTGACCGGCAGTCCCATGCCCAGTACCAGGGAAGCAATGCCGATGAGCAGGATCGCCAATACTTCTATGCCGTAGCTCAGGTCCAGGACCAGGCTGGAGAATTTCAAGCCCATGCCGGTGAGCGTCACCATGCCCACGATGATTCCCGCCGCGGCACAGGCGATGGAGACCATGATGGCGCTTTTGGCCCCCTTTTCCAGGGCCTGCAAAATGCCTTTCAGTTCGCCGCCGGCAAAACGGCTCAACGCGGGGCGTGCCGTTCCGTCAGCAGCCACCGGGGACATGCTCCAGCGCACGGCATTGGCCATCAGGCTGGCGGCCACGGTGCTGATCACCGCCACGAAACCGGCCATCATGGGCGAATAGTTGTTGACCAGCACGTAGATGAGAATCAATACGGGGATGATGAAGTGCAGTCCCCCCTTGAATACCTGGCCCACGCGGGGCAGTTCCGCCTTGGGCTGGCCTTCGAGACCGTACTTCTTGGCTTCATAATGGACGAAAAAGAGGACCGTCGCATAGTACATGATCGCCGGCATCAGGGCGACCTTGATGATGGTGAGGTAGCTGATGTTGGTGAATTCGGCCATGAGAAAAGCACCGGCGCCCATGATGGGCGGCATCAGCTGGCCGCCGGTGGAGGCCGCGGCCTCGATGGCGCCGGCCACGTGCGGCCGGTAGCCGACCTTCTTCATCATGGGAATGGTGAAGGATCCCGTGGCCACCACGTTGCCCACGGCGGAACCGGAGACCGACCCCATGAAGCCCGATGCCACCACCGCCGTTTTGGCCGGCCCACCGGAGAAACGACCGGTCAGGGCATAGGCCATCTCGATAAAAAAGTTACCGCCGCCGGTGGTTTCCAGAAATGCGCCGAAAAGCACGAAAACGAACACAAACGTGGCGGCCACGCCGATGGGCAGGCCGAAGATCCCTTCGGTGGTCAACCACAGGGTGGTGGCGATGCGCTCGACGGAATAGCCCTTGTGGATGATCAGCTCGGGCATGTGCGGCCCGAAATAGGCGTAGAGCATGGCCACGGTGCAGATGCTGACCATGAAGCCGCCGATCACCCGCCGGCAGGCTTCCAGCACCAACAGCGTCCCTATAATGCTCACCAGGCGATCGCTGGCCAGCCAATCTCCCTGGCGTTCGAAGATCGCGCCCAGGTTAAGGCAAATATAGGCCGTGCAGTAGACGGATGCCGCCGCCAGCACCCAGTCGACGATCACCACAGGTTCAAGCGATCCTTGGGGGCCATGGCAAAGGGCGGCTTGAGCAGAAAGGTCAGTACCAAAATGGCGCCCAAATGGATGGAACGTTGTACCAGGGCGGTCAGAGCGGCGATCCCCGCCGTATAGAGTTGGTAGAGGCTCAGGCAGATGGCCACCAGGGTTACCACGCGGGCGGTCAGGTTGACCAGCGCAGGAGAAGGGGAGGCGGAGGCTGCAAAATCCGTGGTCGCCATACAACCGGTGCTCGCTTTCAGGAGGTCTGCATTTGTTCCGTTTTACTTGCTTCGGCCGGCGTCGCCCGATGGGGAAAGGCCCGCCGCCATAAGCTATAGAGCCGTGAAACCGCTCGGCCGGTGAAGCGCACCGCCGTATGGGGCGCCATGCCGCTCAGATTGGTTTGGGTGCCCCGCCAGAGCAGCATATGGTCCACGCCACGGCTGCCGATGCGCAAAACGAAATTACCCGTGGGCAAATGCATGCCGACAATGGATTCATAGGGGCCACGACTCACCATGTTTCCGACACCGGGCATCTTGCCCATGCCCGCACCGAACTTCAGATAGCGTTCCTCTTCGATGAAGATGCTTCCCGACGGGTCCAGGGTGTGGACCTCCCAGATGGGCGCTTTTTCCACCGAATGGTAGTAGTACAAGGTAAAGGGTTCCCCGGCGGACAGCGGAATCACGATGAGGGGGTCCCCCCCGTCGAGCGGCGTGACCCGCAGCTCCACGCCACCGGGACGCATCAATGTCCCCAAGGCCAGGAAAATGGCCAGGGCGCCGCCAACCAGAATCGTTCTCACCAAAGACATGACCGTCCCCTTTGATCACGGTTTGAGGTTGTCCGGCACGGTGATCCCCTTCTCCTCCAGATACTTGATCGTGCCGGGGTGCAGGGGGATCGGCGAGTATTTCACGGCGTTTTGCGGCGTGGTGTAGGCGGCCAGGGGATGAATTTTCTTCAGGTAGTCATTGTGTTCGTAAAGGGCCTTGACCAGTTGGTAGACCAGGTCGGTGTCCAGGGAGGTCTGACAGATCATGACGTTCCAAACGCCGATGGTCGGCACGGGCTGGTCGATACCGCGGTAGATACCCGCATCCAGATCGACCGCCGTGTAGGTCGGATTGGCGGCAAGGATGGCATCGACTTCATCCTTGGAGAGTCCGATCATGCGGATTTCGTGCGTGGTGGCCAGATCGAGAATGGAGCTCGTGCCGGGACCGACCGACCAGAACCCCACGTCGATGGTGCCGTCACGCAGGGCATTGGCACTTTCGGTGAAGGAGAGCCGGCTGTCCTTGTATTTGTCGGCGGGGATGTTGAGGGCCTTGAGCACGGTTTCGGCCATGAAGTTGGTTCCGCTGCCGGGGCTGCCCGTGCTGATGTTGTGGCCGACGACCTGCTTGATGTCGGCGATCCCGCTGTTTTTCAGGACGACGACCTGCATGAGGTTCGGATACATCAGGGCCATGGAGAGAATGTCGTGTTTTTTACCGTTGAACTTGTCCACGCCGTTGAAACCGGCCAGGGCCACATCGCCCATCACCTCGCCGATGACCGTTTCCCCCTTGTGGGCCAGCTTGACGTTTTCCACGCTGGCACCGGTCACCTCGCGACGGCCTTAACATCCTTGACATACTTGGTCCAGATCTCGGCCACCCCGCCGCCGTACGGGTAGTAGATTCCGCCGGTGCCGCCGGTACCGATACCGATGAAGGTGGTCTTGGCCATCGCCGGCACCGCCAGCAGACCAAAAAAGAAAACCCCTGCAACGATGATGCATATCCGTTTCATACGCGAAACCTCCCCCATTGATTCGTGTTATAGGCCCATGGTTCTAACGACTGACACCATGAGAGACGTCTTCGTTTTATTATTACAGCATTATTAGATGATTTGTGTTCATTCAGAATGGTCCATGAAACCGATTTTGTCAACTATCGGGGCACTTCTTCTCACGAACGGCTGTGGATAGACACGATGCGGGGGTGCGAGCCAAGGCATTTCGCCGTCCATAGGGCCAAGTGGCGTGCGCTTATCTTTTGACAGCATGCGTCCCATGGTCTAAAAAAGCCTTATGGCAGAGACCGCCAGTTCTGTCCGATCCTCACACCGCCCTAGCGATTCATGCGTATCATCGGAAACAATCCGGCCCCGATCCCGAGCTTCATCAGTTCGCCGTCGTACAGGCACTGAATCGGAAAAGGCGTAGCGGAACGGTTGATGGAAACACCTCGTGAAAATTTGAAAAGGCGCGCGGAGATCATTTTCAGGGCCGGTCTCGCGGCCGTCGATCCCGAAGCTGCGTCCATCGCCACCTGCATCTGGAGGGAGACCGGCTGATGGTGGGAGACGTGGCCTATGGGCTGAACCACTTGGGCAGGATCCTGGTGGTGGGGATCGGCAAGGCCGCCGCCGCCATGGCCCGCGCGGTGGAAGCGGTGCTCGGCGACCGGATCACGGACGGCCTGATCATCACCAAGGTCGGCCATGCCATGCCCTTGAAGCATTGCCGGGTGATGGAAGCCGCCCATCCGGTGCCCGATGAAAACGGCGTGCGGGCAACCCGTGCGCTGCTGGAAATCGTCGCCGCTGCCGCGCCCGACGATCTGCTCATATGCCTGATTTCCGGCGGTGGATCGGCGCTTTCACCGGCACCGGTGGCGGGAATCAGCCTGGCTGACAAACAGGCCACGACCCGGCGGCTGTTGGCCTGCGGCGCCACGATCCACGAAATCAACACGGTTCGCAAGCACCTCTCGCGCATCAAGGGCGGCCAGTTGTGCCGTCATGCCAACGGGGCATCGGTGGCCGCGCTGATTCTCTCCGATGTGATCGGCGACGACTTGGACATCATCGCCTCGGGCATCACGCGCCGGATCCGGGAACCTTTGCCGACAGCCTGGCGATTCTCGAGCAGTATCGGTTGCAAGACAGCGTTCCCGGACCGGTCAAGGCCTACCTGGCGGCTGGCTGCACGGGCAAGGTCCCGGAGACGCCCAAACCGGGTGACCCACGCTTCTCCCGGGTGCAAAACCACATTGTCGGCAATATCACGACAGCGCTTCTGGCGGCCGAGGCCGAGGCCCGGCGGCAAGGCTTCCATCCGTTGGTGCTGACCGCCATGCTCGCCGGGGAGGCCCGCGAGGTGGCCAAGGTACTAAGCGCCGTGGCCCGGGAAGTCCGCCG
>NZ_BBCC01000145.1 GCF_001311845.1 Desulfosarcina cetonica JCM 12296
AAGAATGGATGCAAAATTGAGAGCGCCGAAGATATCAGTTGACGAGGCGGATGGCTTGATGTTCAGGTCCTTCCATTCCTTCTCGATCCGGACCTTATCCTTTGCCACTATCTCGCCGAACAGACCTTTTTCCGTCGAGATGCGTTCATCCATGAAAAGCTGTGGCCTTGTGAATGAATGGTCGGATATCGCGATGACCTTGATGCTATCACTTACGTCAAGCCTCTTGATGACTTCTGCAATCGATCCCATATTCTTATCGAATTCACTGGTCCCGACATAATCCCCTGCGGCAACGCTCTTCGAGATATCGATGGCGATGATATATTCTGCGCCTCTCGTGATCCTGGGGACCAAAAATATGATGATCGCCATAACGATAAAGGAGATGCTGATAGGATGCATGAGGTACAGTAGCAGCTTGTCCAAAAGATGGGCGTCGGAAGTTCGTTGTGGACTGATACTAGCACCAGCATATCGGTTCCCTGACCTAAGCTCTGCATGTATGAGTCCCTTCTCGAAGTCGGTCAGAAAGGTCTCTACAGCCGTCTCGGTCCGGTCCAATACCTTTTGTAAACCTGCAATCCGCCTTCCATTAAAATACCTGCGGAGATATAGTGTAGCCACCACGAAATTCCCAATAACTAGTGCTTTGGTGAGGTGGTATGATACTGAAGTCACGATAAGGAAGGTCATCGTCAAGAATACCATTACCCAATTCGATGCGCCGTTATTCTTATAGAACCGCTCTGTAAGTTCCAGGGTCTTTTCAGGATCGCCGGTAAGGCTTGTCAGGGTATTTATGCTTAACATCTCGCTCCTGATGTGGCAGAGGAAATAGAACAACGCGATCACCGAGATCACCGACAACAGGCCAAAGAAGGCGAAAATTACATTGTCGTGCTGAGGGTTGTTGCTACGGTAGGCTCTCAGATAGAGATCGAAGGCTTCGAACGAAACGACCATGATCGCCGCTGACATGAGGTATATCTTGGCCATTTCCATGCCAAGATACCTCAACGTGAAGACAGTGAACATGAATTCCCCAGGGATCGTTATGATCGCGGTAATCGTAAATATCAGGATCTTCAATCCATTCTGCATGAGGGCGGTAAATGACTCAGCGCCTCTTCTGTTAAGCTCTTTTGCGATCATCGCAAGGTTATCTGTGCAGGCCTGAATCCTTTCCGTCGCATACCTCCTTTTGCTCGCTGACTCCTTTTCGATTTTCGCCAAATGGAGAGATACAAACTTCTCCCTTGTATCTGGACTTTGAGAGTAGGCAACCTGCCCTGACTTGAAGGCTTCGCTTGGTCCCATAGCATCATGTCCTCATGCAATTCATTATGGTTTCTGCCTGTTCTTGCACGCCTGCCTTATTCCTGACTGGATAATATAGAAAGCAACAAACGTCATCAGGAGCGCCCAGATGTTTATGAATCCCAACATGAAAGTAATCGCCATCCCCGAAACGATGATTGTCTCCGTAACCTCATCATGATCACCTCTAAAGATGTAATAGGCGACGGAGACAACGGTCATTATTAAGAATGAATAATGTCAGATTATGACAAGAACACCTGTGCCTCTATGGTCGATCGCCGTGCTCCTTTTCTTGCGCCTGACCAATGGACAGTGGTTTTTCAGGTGCAGGCTTGGCCTTGGCCTTTTTTGCGCGTGGCTTCTTGACGACCGGCTTATTCATGAGATCGAAAAAGGAATCCAACCACTGCTTCTCGGCTTTTTTTAAATTGTCCAAAAGCAACCAGCTTCGGCCCTCCTTATTTTTTACATAATGTTCGATTAGCTCCCTCATTTCTTCGATGGCTTGTTTAAGGTCTTCTTTGGTCACTTGTCATTCTCCTTCCATCATCAAAAAGGTTATAAAATATGGGCTGCATCCATAAAGATGGATGGAAAAGAAAGTTGTACCGGTTTGGCAAAAAAATACGCCAAATAATTTTCCAGAGCTTTTGGATATTTGGCGAAAAAGGTATGCTGACCTTTCTCAATATCACAAAAAGTGGAAGTGTCTTGAAATCCTGGCTGATGAATACAATGTAAACAGAAGCACTATTGAAATATACTTGTTTGCTCATCGGAAAAATTATCAAAAAAAATCTGGTTCTGTTAGATGGCAAAACGAAAAAGACAATCAGTCTAAACGGGAAAGAATAAGAAACCAATCGCAACGATATATGCATCTTCGAAGACACATAGATGAATACATAGAAAATTCCTATGCATGCACACAGCTCGGCGGCTCCATGACTTTGGAGGAGTTGAGCAGGAACATCGAGCTTGAGAGCGGGATATCCCTTGCGCCGAAGACGATTCTCGGATTGAATAATCGTTATGAGGCTAAACATGGCTTTCCTTTGATAATTGAAACTGATGGAAATCCAGCTGAATACTTCTTGAACCTTGATGATTGTGAACATTCGATTTGAGTTTAAACTTAAGGTGGTTATATTCGTTATTCATTCAATTCGAATTCCTTGTGACATTTCAAACATTTAGCCCTGAAGTCTTTGATCGCGACCCTCACATTCGTGCAATCACATGACCACTTTTTCGTCTTGGACTTCCCTTTGGATTCAGGCGCAAAAATAATATTGAGATATGATTTGGATCTTCTTTCTATTTCTTCAGGGAATGTTACCCCATGCTTTTTGAGCAAGAATACAAATGGATCATTCAAGCTTCGAAGCTGGCCTTTCTCATCGCATTCAAGACCGAAATCCATCATCTTTTCTCTGAATGCCTTTGAATGATACCAACTCTTTGTCCGTTTCTCTGGACGGACATAGATATATTCATAACTGTGAGCCATCTCATGAAGCAATGTCTTCAGTATTTCCCATAAAGGACGATTCAAGTACCTTGAATTAAGATTAATGTTTTGAGAAACTCCGAAGGCATTTCTTCCTATTACATAGTGGCCAAATGTTTTAATCCTTGAACGGTCGAATGATATGGCTGGTATCGGAACAGGTTTATCCTTGAAGAATGCGATGTTGAAAAAGTCGACAAACCAGTACATCTCTTCAGCAAGGGGGTTGTATTGCCAATCAAAAGAGTCTTTTTCATTCTCCATTATTGCGATATTAATTGGTTCTGATGATCGATCCGACATGTTAAACCCTTTGGCTCCAAATTTTAGTTTAAACTTAATTCTGCCCTCAACCCCACTGTGTGTCTTTCTCTGCATATCCAGAAAAACCGTTAAATTGTTCGTCGCCCGCTCAACTGATTATACAGAACCTATACCGCCGGAAACTTGAATGTCAACTTTTATCAATTATTACGTTTGTTTAAGAGATTTATGGTGGGATTTTACATCAGAACATTCTTGTGATAATTTATCGGATAATTTACCGGAATTTTCCTAATAGAAAGGTTGGGCCATGGAATCTATTGAACCAGAAGGCTTGATGACAAGAGTCCTTAAAAAGATAAAGAATCCTCAAGAAAGACGCTCGCCTAAGACAAGGATCGCCATAATAGAAGCATGCTTTAATGGGTCACTAATTGATAAAAAAGGTAGGATTGACCAAGACGTTTTGATCGAACGGATATGGGGGACTAATATTTCTTCCGAAGATAAAGAAAGGAAAAGGAAGAAGGGCCTTTCAGCCTTATAATGAAAGTGAATAAAGAGATCCATAAGAAGGGAAAAGATGATATCGATGATGAAAATATACCTTTCTATATCAGGAAAGAGAATGAATACGTAATACCATGTTTCGATATCCAGATCATAAATAAACAGCTCGACAAGAGAGCAAAAAGGCGCACAGGAGATAAGATTAAACGGGATTGGCTTGAAGGATTATACTTCGGCCAAGTCGATGTAAACTGTGAAATCACTGTAAGCCATATAGGATCTGGAAAGGCCGATGACTGGCTTGAAGAACCGGTCAAATATAGACGTGATAAACTTTTCCGAGATTGGCTATCGAACCCTGAATGGAAATATTATCCAGGGCCTTCATATGGAGTCTATGGCACCAAGGCAAGGCATATCCATGGGAGATTGAGCCTTGAATTCCAGCTCTTCCCGACTGATTATTTCTATTTTCTCGCAACGCAGGAGGAATACGAGGCAAGGAAAAATAAGATATCAAGAGAGATTGATGTCAACAGACCTATTCCGCAATTTGCGCACAGCATTAGTCCTGCGGCCTTATTGGTTGTAAGGGACGGATCAGAGAGATATGCGATCTTTGCAAAAAGGAAAGGTTCCCTTTGCCTTGGGACCGGTGAAGAGCTGATGGGCCTTCCTATATGCGTAACCCCAAGGAGAGCGCCGTCTTTGGAGGAAATGACTTATCTGAGTACTGTTTTCAAGAAAGAAGGTTTAGGAGAAGATGATATAAAAGATATACTCCGCCCTGACTCGGTCGAGGATGACCTCTATAGTATCAATTTCTTTATTAATCCTTTGATCAGAGGCGCAAAGATGGAGCTGGGCATCGATGAACTATCAAAGGAGAGCATCGATTTTATCGCATATGGTCTTGATTCACAGAGATATCTTTACAGTCTGATAGCGTTTGTTGAGATCGAAATGCCATTATCAGAACTGGAATTGAGCCATATAAATTCTTTATCAGCCTCCACCCAACATGAATTGATTCATGTCAGATTCAATCCGGATGCGATAGCAGAATTCATCAAAGGACTCAAAAAGAGTGAATACTGTCCGACGACTCAGATGGCCGCATACTACGCCTGCGTCCATTGTTTCGATGCAGCAGAAGTAGCAAGGAGCTTTTCCGGGATGTTGATATAGTGCATCATTTCCTTCTGGCCTCAAATATGAAGAAGACTTTGTCTCCGTAGTCCAGACAGCTACATTTTAGTCTGTCGTAGTCTAATCCATGGAATCTTGCCCTTAAGCATATGGGCAACAGAAACCACCGGGCTGCATTGTGACGTGCCCCTGTCTTTATGACCTTGCTTGGTTTCAATATCGAATCCACGGAGAACATGCACAGATGAGAGATGTCACCCTTCAATTGTTTGAACTCCTTAGTCGTCGCTTTGAGCTTAAGAGTTATCCCGTCATCTTCATTTACTTTGAAATCGACTATCCTCAACGTAAAACCCCCGATAACGACAGGACGAGAGGATGATATAAAAAGGTTTACAGCTGAAAAAATGAAATATTTCCGTTTTTGGGATAAATATTATGACATAGACCACAAATAAAAAACGTCTACTGCAATATTTTCCAGCATTATTTAAAAAGACATACTTCCGCCAGTGAACACTATAAAAACCACACCATCAGAATCTCATAATTTTTCGTGATGGCATTCTAATATTCCGCTACGTTACCTTTGTCTAGGGACGAAAAATCCCCGGACAGGTGATAAACATGGAAATGGGAAAGAAGCTCATAAGAGTGCCAAAAACAATAAATGAGCATGATGAGATTTTCATCAAGATAAGTGGAAGAATGGTGAACGATGCGGGCCTGAAGCCTGATGAGCTAGTGGCCGTCCAAGTGGATAACGGCCGGATCTCAATAGAGAGGGCCAAGGAGAGTCCTGAACTCGAAAATATTGTTGAACCGTATGTGCTACCGAAATCCTATTATGACAACGGATACAAGGGATACAAAGTCGACCTTAAGCTTGAGAGGCAGAACGATTATGAGCCGGCCTACCTTTCGAACGCAAGGCAGGTCTACGATTTTCTCAAGCCCCTGCAATACGAGGCCAGGGAGAGTGTGCTTTCCGTAATGCTCGATAGCAAGAACAAGGTCGTCGGTGTGCATGAATCGGCAAGGGGAGGAATAGAATCTGCCACACTGACGCCATACGATGTGCTACAATCTGCATATATGTGTAATAGTACCAGGATCTTATTGGCGCACAACCACCCCTCAGGCGACCCTGAGCCGAGCAAACCGGATTTCTACATTACAGAAAGGATTAAGAAGGCCTGCGACATAATGCGGATGGATCTGCTCGATCACGTCATCATCGGTTATGAGAAATACATATCCTTCCGTGACAAGGGGTATCTGTGAAAATGAAAAATGCAGCGGACATCCAGGATATTTTTTTCTATATTGCTTATATTGACAAGAAACTGGATGCTCTGATGGCTGCACAACAGCAAAGCGTTGAGATACTGAACGCTCAGGACCAGCTTACAAGGCACGGGCTTGACGGTTTCAGGGAAAGGGTCATAAAGGAAAGCAGGATGCAGGACGTGGGCGGATTCAGGGAGCATCTATCCGAAATCATGCTGAACGATAAAGAACTGCGGCATCCGCACATCAAGATCCTGAACTACCTTGCTGACCAATGCGACATGCATACCGGGAAATTCAAAGAGGTCCACTTCAGCAAGATCGTGGAAGAGGCAAGGGTGGGAAAAAACAAGGCCAAAGGGTACCTTGATCTGCTCGATAAGGGTCTGGTCGAGTGCAGGAGCGATGGGTACAGGGTATACTTTCGGATAAAATGGACGTTCCGATGTTGTTAGCTGAGGATTATTTGCATAAAGGCCGTTCTTTTCTCGGCTATAACATTTTTGCGTCCTCTTCTGAAATGACCTCCTGGGGTTCCTTTTGATCCTTGGAAGTATCGCTCAAAATCACCGATAATGTTGCAACTAGGACAACTGCGCTTAATAAAGGCTCAAATATTGTAATAAATCTGGAATAGCCACAATTAGGTCTGATTCCTCCATAGCCGACAGTAGTTGCAGTCATGACACTATGATACAGGTAGTCTACCGGAGAAGCAGTGTTCACATCCAACAGTACGAAATCAGCACCTGTCCGGTTGATTATATAATATACAAGAGCAAAATAGATAATTATAAAGAGGTAAGATATACAGTAAGTGGTTATAATATTGCTCTGCTGGCGATTCTTAACATCTCGCAAATACTGATACCAATGGAAAAGAAAAAAATAAACCATGAGCCCTGTTGGCAACAGTATTAGATATTTTGCTCCTATTCGGTAAAATTCAGAATCGAAATGAGAGGAAACCAAACAGAACATCAATGAGGTCGCAAAAAAGACAGTCCTGGTGTTTGCAAAGAAGGAAAAAATCAGTACAGAAGTTATTAGGATTTTAATTGCAAAAGACCAGTTTAGAAGAAAAATAACCCATAATAAATAAGCAAAAACGATGGAAAGGATTATTGAGAGCGTCCGATGTTTTTTTATAAAATCCTTAGTGCTCTGATGAAACATATCTTCTAAGATTTCTATATTGTCTTGTCAGACTCTGGCCCGCAGAAGCAAACCTATTTGCAACATCAATATCGCCAAAACCTACAGCTGTACCGAGCCCAAACAACATATCTTCCAATGCGTTTGGTTCAGGTTTGCCTATGGTATATTCCATAGGATATCTAAGAAGGACTTCCTTGTATTCATCGAAAGTCAAAAAAGGAATACATTTTTTATATAAGAAATCGCTACCTGTTATATCGTGTATAGTGCTATCTGTAGGGTCATTATACAGACTCCGCTCAAGTTCTTTCCTGGTTACCTTCTCATTATAAAGAATTATGCTACGGGAAAATTTTAGATTTGGAAATTTATCTTTAATTCGGCTAATATAAGATTTTATTCCTTCACCACTCAATATCAGATCATACAAAATGCAATATTCTGTTGAATTTTCTTTTTGGCATTCTTTCTTGATTTCAATCTTACCATTTGATAAAATGATTAGACCGTATCCAGGAAATTGTCTCGATATTTCATCCATTAGTTTGAAAGGACCTCGGGGTCCAATCATTTTGTCAACATAGACGAGATATCCGGAACGGGGCAAAGACTTTTGTATCGATTTTCGGTAGAAGTCAAATATTGAATCAGGACTTTTTTTATACCAAGAATCAAAATGCGGAAAATTCTTTCTCAGGTCTCCATTGGCGGCAATAAAAAACTCTACATTATCTTTTGCCCTAGCAATATAAACAGATCCCTTTTTCGTCCAATAATGATCAACTCGATCCTCTATTGAAACAAAGGAATCGATTTCTTTTATTTTTTCTTTCAAGTCCCGGAATGAATCTGGATTGTTTTCAATTACGCACTCTTTATACAGAAACACAAACGAAGATATGAAATCAAAAGGTACAACACATCTTTCGCTGAGTTTATTGTATAAAAGAATAGCTATTTGCTGAAAAGGATCATTAACATCGTGTGATCTGTCCTTAGGAAGACTCCATTCATATGCAGCCTTCCAAATAGCCTTAATGGACTTTTCATGACTCTGCGAAGCACGAAGTTTATTAACTAATGCTTCCATATCCATGTTAGTAACCCTTATCTTAATAAATATTCCGGAAATCTATTTCTTATTCTTATTCTTTAAATAGTCATTTCGTTCAGTTTGTGCCTTCCTCAGATAATCGTCCGGGAAAGTGGCTACCGTCCGAACTCCATGAGTCACAGATGGCGGTTCTGAAATAATGCCTTTCTTGATCCACTCTCTCACTGTCTTAGTTTTTACACCGAAATATGTTGCTGCATCAGAAACAGTCTGATGCTTCTCTCCGTTTAATACCATCATAACCTTTGTTACCCTCAATCCCTAAAGAACCATTAATACCATGCTTACCGTTGACACGGTAACAATTACCTAATGGTTTGTCAACAGCTAACCGTCCTAAAAGATGAATGATATTATTCCGATGGCTATCTTGGATCTTGGTATCAACTTGAATGAAGCTCAAGTATCAAATTCCAAGAATAATGGGAAGGGATTTGGTCAATATTTTCAGATAGAAGGAGGGTAAAAAATCTTTTCTATCTATGCCATAAATGGCTATATATCTGGCATCTTACGGATAAAATACGATAAACCACTCATCGTGAAACATCATGAATTGACCGGAACCAGCAGGGACTTGGAATGAAATAGATAACAACTCGAACATACTAATAATATTTCACAACAACCTTGATTTGGTCACATAATAGGGAAAAGAAACCAGATGATATTCATACCTTTACATTTCAGTCCTGCCGCAAGAGTCGCATTGCCATTGGGCATATCGACCACACTGCTCTCCTTTATGCAAATATTGAAAAAATGTTAACATTTTCTATCATCCCATCATCAGCTCTTTCTTCTCCTGATCAAGGCTTGCCGCATACTCAGCAAGCTTCACATCATCCAATGGCTGGATCGTATGGTTGCCTGATCTCAGTTCGTTGTTCTCGATCGTCGCGTCATTGTAGTGAAGGGCGATGTTCGATGATGGCGGCCGAAGATGGGAGAGCGAGACCCATGTTGTGCCATCCTCGACAATGGTCAGGTATTCAGCAGGGTTCGATACAGCTGAAAGACCGTTGATATCGAACACATTGAATGCACTGAGATATGAACCGCTCAGCGTCATCTGGGCCACAGTCGTCGGGTTCCTGCCGTCATACACATTGCTGAAATCAAGGTTAAGGACTGTGTCGCTGATAAGCGGATGCCTGAAGTACTGGATCTGGCCTATCAGGAACAATGACTTCAGCTCGAAATCGACCAGCCCGTCATTGGGAGGTTTCGGGGCCGGCATCTCCGGATCGTCCTGCCTCCTGAAGCAGATATGATAATCGTCGATGTTGTCGTGCAGGGCGAAATCGTCCTTGGGATCGGGCGCTGAATAGTAATATGTCGACGGCGGTGTAAGCGTCGCGCAATGGATACCTTTGTCGCCGATCTCGACATGCGCTGTGTCGTTGACGACAAGCGTGTCGCTGAGATATTTCAGAGTACCGTTCGAGATGTTGTAGTTGTCGGCATCGATTTCTATCGTCATAATGCCTTCACCTGTCGGGATGAAATATACAGGCTCTGACCCGCAATCCGTGACATTGATCGTCTCCTCTGCTGTCGTTGTGCTGTAGCCTGGATCGACGTCAAACGTCGTGTCGGTCACATCATGGTAATCCAGGCATGTTCCGACGATGACCTGGTCTGCGTCGCCGACAGTGAAAATGTCCCCATCAGAACGGAAATCGGCGGCATTGATGACCTGTACTGTGCCTGAGGAGATGACACCCGCCTGGTCGGCATGGAGGGAACCGTCAGGATAGACGGTCACGCCAGCAGCGTCCCACAGCCCGGTCGTCGAGGTCTGGATCTGAGAGGCGCTGTCAGCCGTGACAGAGCCGTCAGGATTGCCGATTATCGATGAAGCGCCGGTGTAGACCTGACCGTCGATAAACACCTTGCCGGCCGAGTATTCGATCCTTCTTCCGGCCATCGTATCCAAGGGTACGCTCGTCCCGTCAGGAAAGGTCAGCTCCCTGGCCTGGGGATCATACAACGAGCCATGGGGGGAGGCGATATCGACGCCGTCATCCTTCCACTGCTCATCGAACCTGTCCCTGAAATCATCGAAATTTTCTCTATAGAGGTTATCCTTGTCGGCATCGGTCATCTGATTCCAATACCGGTCCTGCTTGGCTGTCTCAGGATCATTCTGTGCTGCACTGACCGGGTCTGTCTGGAACTGGTCTTCGAAATCTTTATTTGTGTCAGAATCACCGCTGGAAAATGCAAATACTAAAGGACAGCAGACTATGATCAACATTAACAAAAGGCATTGTAATTTTTTACTATTTATCATCATCACATCACATTGAAGATAGTTCGAGCATATTCTTCTCTTGAACCTTAATCTCATTCAAAATCCTGCTTTTCTTGGGTCCCCCCTTATGTTTGAATAAAACCTTGCCCTTGGCTATAAAGGAATAGAACGGTGTCCCAGTGAATCCAAAATTGTCGATATAATACTGGCCTGACAAATTCTCCTTATCCATGTCATAGCATATCAATTTGATTTTTGGATATTTAATCATAACAGATGACCATACTTGGGCCAAGCTCCTACATATCTCTGTCTTATCATCTTGTCCGTTATAGAAGAACACAACAGCCTTATCACTTTTAGCCACTTCCTGAAGGTAGGTATCCTTGTCCACGAAGACCTTGTTCTTTATCGGAGCGAGTATGTCGTTGACTGACCTGTGCTGCAATACATCACCGGCCAGTGCAGCTCTCGGCCCCAGTTTTATTGCCTTGGGGCCAAGGTCGGCCATATACACAGCGAAGCCTATAGCGATGGCTGTGCCGATTGCCACCATCCTCTGGTATGAAGTCTTGGGTGCCGGCACATCAGCAAGGGTCCTGTCTGCCTCCCGGAGCGACCTGTAGAGCTCGCCGTGGACCTGCTCGGCAAGCGCATGATGTTCCATCAGGCCTGATTCATGCCCTTTTGTCCTGACATGAAGATCAAGGGCTTCGTCCTCATCGGATCTTCTGACAGCGGCCTGCATCGCCTTGCTTGCAGCGAAACGCTGTTCAAGAAGGCTTTCGAAAGCCCCGATCCTCCTGACGTATATCTCTATCGAAGAGAGCCCTTCATCGCTTCCTAGTATCCTCTTCGAGATGGCCTTCGAATAGTCATCGTCAAGGCATCTTCCAAGCATCCTGAAGATGTCCTGCAACAGGTCCTTTTCCCTGTCGAGCTTTTTGAACTGCCTGTCCTTGGCCTTCAGAATCCTGATTACCCTGTCCTTGTCCATGAAATGGCCGGCCTTGAGCAGGGCATCGAGATCGCTGTCCTGTTGGTTGAGCCACGCTGAATCTATGCTGATCTCCCCAAGCTCCATGATCCTTTTGTTCAGAAATTTCAGGTTCATGATTATTCCCTATGCGCTGTCATATTTAAAGATTCCCTAAACATCGCTTAGCCCTCTCAATATGCTGTAATTCATCGATCACTTGCCCAGTCCGGGTCCCCTCTTGTCCTGCTATCTTATATGCAGACGAAACGAGAACCCATGAATGGGTGTCATCGCACCAAATACCCATTCAGAGATGCCTGTGTCAACACATAAAACCTATTCTTAATGAGGTGTTAGGATGATCGAAGGGGTGTTAAGAGTGGATATAGAATGGAGCGTCGTATGGATGATCTTGCCGGACTTATCGGGAAACGGCTCAAAGAGATTAGGAAAGAAAAAGGCCTAAGGCAGGAGGATATGGAAGGCCTGGGGCTGAGCTATAAGTATTACCAGCGGATCGAGAACGGCAAGGTCAACATCACGCTCAAGACGCTTGAAAGAATAGCATCAGTCTTCGAGATCCCACCATCTGACCTGTTCATTTTCCCTCTGCATGCATCAGACGAGATGAACCAGCTCACGACGAATATCCAACGGATAGTGAGGAAGAACGACACCAGAGCCGCAGAGAAGATCAATCTATTCATAAAGGATTTTGTCTGATCCAGCCAATCAATCGGATTCCAACAAAAATCTATTCATGTCAGCCATACGAAAACGCCTCATCAAACTTTTTCCGGATCTCTGATTTTATCTGCTTATATCTGTCACGGCCGACCCTCAATTTCTGCATGACATCCTTCTCTGTCATTTCATCAAGCACTTTGTAGTTGAATACATCTAACTCGGGCGCTGACAGCTCATCGAGCAGATTTTCGAGACAGATCTTATCGATCACATAATCATCAATGGGAGTGCTTCTGTTCTCAAGTGTCAACTGATAGATGGCCTGGTCAAGAAGAGGCATATAGTCAAAATGCATGATCCTGATCGCATCACGCTTGTAGAAACCATTGTCGACAGACCTGCCTTTCCTCCTGGAATTTGACTGGTTCCATCTCGCCCTGTTCAACAGATAATTATCAGTAGCGTCATGGTCACTTTTCAGCGCTTCATAGATACCGATACGTGCCTCCTGGCGGGCATCATCGTCATGTATCGTTTTCATATACGAGGATAGATCATCCAACCTTTTTTCATAGAGCTCGTTGAATTGTTGTGCGTTCATTTTTCATAAAAGACCTCCTTGAACGCATGATCTTTTATGAGCGGTTATAAGGTTTGTAATGCAATATTCAGAGCAAGAAAAAGAGTCCTGATGAAGGCATGATAGAATGCAGGTGTGGTGGGTATAGGGTGTTTTACATGATTAAACAATATGATATATAAAATCAGCTATTTCGTTCTGAGCTGAACAAAGACAAAGCCGATAGATGGGGGCAAAAAAGGTGGGACGCACCCCTCTGATGAATCAAGTACTTGGAAATAAAGCCGATAATAAAAAATTGGGTTATTGGGCAAAGAGTCACGTTCCATTAGTGGGGATTGATCTGTCATTCAGCTAAGCTTTTAAATATGGGTTCATTCTGATGCGTTATAGCCGTAGGTATAATGATAAGGCAGAAGGATAACAGACAGGTGAGCGACAAAATGCAGATCTTGGACAATATAAACACGTTGTGGGGGAATGATCTGAAACAGTCCCTCAAGCCAGGGGCAAGACTGAAGATCGCAGCCTCATGCTTTTCCATCTATGCATTTGAAGCCCTGAAAAAAGAGCTTGAAAGGATCGATTCCCTTGAATTCATCTTTACCGCCCCGACGTTCGTTCCCAATGAAGTGACGGACAAGGTCGCAAAAGAACGGCGGGAGTTCCACATCCCCAAGCACCAGCGGGAACGGAACCTATATGGAAGCGAATTCGAGATCCAACTGAAGAACAAGCTGACACAACGGGCCATCGCCAAAGAATGTGCAGACTGGATCAGGCGCAAGGCCAGCTTCCGCTCAAATTCCACAAAAGCGCCGATGCAACAGTTCGCATGCCTGAATAAAGGAAACGAGACAGCCGCATATATGCCTCTTCACGGCTTTACGGCTGTAGACCTTGGCTATCAGCAAGGCGATGCTGTCTCGAATTTCATAACCAGATTCGACGATGCTTCTTCGACGAAGTCCTGGCTGGATCTTTTCGATCAGATATGGAGCGATGATTCAAAGCTGAAAGATGTAACGGATACCATCTGCGCACATATCGAATCCGTCTACAAGGAGAACTCGCCCGAAAAGATCTATTTCCTGATGCTCTATAACATCTTCAATGAGTTCCTTGAGGACATCAACGAAGATGTCCTGCCCAACGACCGCACAGGGTACAAGGATAGTGTCGTCTGGAATAAGCTGTTCAATTTCCAGCGTGATGCAGCGACAGGGATCATAAACAAGCTTGAGAGCTATAACGGCTGCATCCTTGCGGACAGTGTCGGGCTTGGGAAGACTTTTACTGCACTGGCCGTCATCAAATATTATGAGCTGCGCAACCGCTCGGTACTGGTCCTGTGCCCGAAGAAGCTCGCCGACAACTGGCTGAACTACAACCGGAACCTGGTGACCAATATCCTGGCCAAAGACCGGCTGAATTACGATGTCCTCTGCCATACAGACTTGCAGCGCACAAGCGGCGAGTCATTCGGGACACCGCTGAGCAAGATCAACTGGGGGAACTATGACCTGGTGGTCATCGACGAGTCGCACAATTTCAGGAACAACGATGCCTTCAAGGACAAGGAGACCCGATACCAGAAATTGATGAACTCTGTAATCAGAGAAGGCGTCAAGACAAAGGTCCTGATGCTATCCGCGACACCGGTCAACAACCGGTTCAATGATCTCAGGAACCAACTGGCCCTGGCCTATGAAGGGGAATCGGAAAACCTGAGCAGCAAATTGAAGACCGAGAAGACAGTCGAGGAGATATTCCGACAGGCACAGGCCGCCTTCAACTCATGGTCAAAGCAACCGCCTGAACAGCGGACAGCCAGAACGATACTGGACGCCCTTGATTTCGATTTCTTCGAATTGCTTGACAGCGTCACCATCGCCAGGTCCAGGAAACATATCGAGACCTTCTATGATACGACGGATATCGGGCAGTTCCCTGTAAGGCGCAAGCCATTATCATTCCGTTGCCCGTTGACAAGCCGTAAAGATGTCATGAGCTTCAACGACATCTACACGCAACTATCGCTGCTAAGACTGTCCATATATGCACCGGTCAGCTACATCCTGCCTAGCCGACTGAAAAAATATGAAGAGCTTTATGATACGGACGTTGAGGGCGGCAAAGGGAAACTGAAACAGGCTGACCGTGAAAAGAGCCTGCAATCCCTGATGACGACCAATCTGCTGAAGCGGCTTGAAAGCTCGGTCGAGTCGTTCAGGTTGACGCTCGGTTCACTTGAGAAGAATCATAAAGGCATGCTGGAAAGGATCGGACAGTTCAAGAAATCCGGTAAAGATTTCTCTATCCACGACCTGGCCGATTCTCTTGGCGATCTTGAAGATGAAGATGATGATCTGACCGGGCTTGGCGATTTCATGATCGGCGGCAAGGTCCAGGTGGCCCTAGGCGATATGGATCTGCCATCCTGGGAGCATGACCTCACGGCAGACCTTCGCATCATTCAGCATTGCTTGAAGAGATGCAGAAGGTTACGCCTGAAGCTGATTCCAAGCTACAGCATCTCAGAACCCATATCGAGAACAAGATCAAGAAGCCGATAAATCCAGGGAACAAGAAGGTCATCATCTTCACAGCGTTCGCAGATACAGCGAATTACCTCTATGAAAACCTATCCGGTGATCTGCTGAGCGCAGGAATCCATACAGGCAAGGTGACCGGTAATGATGCTCCTAAAACGACCCTGGCCAAGACCAATAAAAGAAGGGGGTATGATTTCCATACCGTCCTGACCCTCTTCTCCCCGGTGTCCAAGGAAAAGGCACTGATCCTTCCCAAAGAGAAAGGCGAGATCGATATCCTGATCGGCACAGACTGTATCTCCGAGGGTCAGAACCTTCAGGATTGCGATTACCTGATCAACTATGACATCCACTGGAATCCCGTCCGGATCATCCAACGGTTCGGCCGAATCGACAGGATCGGGTCAACCAACAAATCCATCCAGCTGGTGAACTACTGGCCTGACATCTCTCTGGATGAATACATCAATCTGAAAGAGCGTGTCGAGAACCGGATGGTGATTGCCGATGTCACAGCCACAGGGGATGACAATGTGCTGACAGCACGGGCGAATGATGTCAGCTACCGGAAAGAGCAGCTCAGACGTCTTCAGGATGAGGTGATTGAACTCGAAGACCTGAAGACCGGTGTGAACATAACAGACCTCGGACTCAATGATTTCCGGATGGACCTGCTGAACTACATTAAAGCCAATGGTGATCTGGGGCATCTGCCGAACGGACTCCATGCCATTGTCCCGACAGACGAAAACATCGGATTGAGACCGGGGGTGATATTCACGCTCAGAAACAGGAATTCGGGTGTCAATGTCAATCAACAGAACCGGCTGCACCCATACTACCTCATCTACATCAGCGATGACGGGCAGGTGATCATCGACCATACACAGGTCAAACCCCTTCTGGACCTGGTCAGGACCAGTTGCAAAGGACAGGAATCGCCTATCACCCCGCTATGCAGAAGCTTCAACTCTGAGACGCAAGACGGAAGGGACATGGTAAAATATTCCGAACTTCTCGGGCAGGCTATCCACACGATGATCGAGGTCAAGGAAGATAAGGATATAGACAGCCTATTCTCAAGCGTGAACACGACCGCCCTGGTCGATACCATACAGGGCCTGGACGATTTCGAGCTTATCTCCTTCCTCGTTGTCAGGGAGGAAGGGGCGTGAAGACCTTATACAATTTCCCTGTTGCTGCCGGATTCGGCCGGGCGATCCCCAAAAGCAAGATTTATCAGCATGCTACGCCCAGTTCTAAGGTCAAGAATCTGTTCGTCCAGCAGGTCGAAAAGATAACCTGGGCCTACAAGCTCTCTCCCGCAACGATCAACCTTCCTGCCAGTGATGGCGTTCAGGAAATTCAGGTCTTTACAATAACCTTAAGGACCGGGGAACTCTCACAGGATGTCCTGAACACGATAGACAAGGCGATACCCTCTCCCATCCTCTTTGAATTGAAATATGGCGGGAAAACCAGGTATGCGGCCAGTTACAAAAGACCAAGTGAAGCGGACAAGAGCAAGTGGGTCATCAGCAGCTACTTTCAATCCGGCTGGATGAAAGATAGTGGTCCGGCATCTGAACTCCCGGTGGTGCTTAGCATGGGAGCGCTCTATCAATCCTTTCTATCAGACCTGAGCCCTCTTCCTTTCAGGAAAGGGGAGAATCTTGACAGCCTGGTTTCAAGGGTCGATCTCCTGCGCATCAAGGAACGGGAAGCTGGCAAATTAGAGAGCCGGATAAATAGGGAGAAACAGTTCAATCGGCGTGTGGAACTGAACAGGGCCTTGAATATATTGAAGAAGGAAATCAGTAAGCTGGAATGCTGAACCCAGCTTATTAAACTCATTGCCGTAAGCGATGGGGAATTCTCAATTTTTGAAAAACGTACGAATAGAACTATTTAAACCCAG
>NZ_BBCC01000146.1 GCF_001311845.1 Desulfosarcina cetonica JCM 12296
GGGCGGGAGTCCTGCGCGTCAACGACCTCGAGGCGCTGTTCGACGCAGTCTCCACCCTGGGGCAATTGCAACCGATCACCGGCGACCGTCTGGCGCTCTTGACCAACGGCGGCGGCATCGGGGTCATGGCCACCGATACCCTGAAATATAAAAAAGGCACCCTGGCGCGACTTTCCGAAGCCACCCTGCAGAAACTCAACGCGGTGCTGCCGCCCACCTGGTCCCACGGCAACCCCGTGGACATCATCGGCGATGCCCCGCCCCAGCGCTATATCGACGCCCTTTCCGCCATCATGGAGGACCCGGGCGTGGATGCCGTACTGGTGATGAACTGCCCCACGGCCATCGGTTCGAGCACGGATGCCGCCCAGGCGGTTCTGGAAACCGTCAAAAAGCGCCCGAGCCACACCCGCCGATGCGGTCTTTTGAGTTGCTGGATCGGCGAAGGGCCGGCCGAGGCGGCCCGGCGGATGTTCCACGAAAAGGGCATCCCCAGCTACGAGACGCCCACCAAGGCGGTCCGGGGATTCATGCAGATGGTGCGCTACCGGCACAGTCAGGCCATGCTCATGGAAGTGCCGGCGGGTATGCCCGAAACCTTCTCGCCGGAGCGGGACGCGGTGAAACGCATCATCGCCGCGGCCCTCAACCAGCGACGCGACTGGCTGCTGGAAACCGAGGCCAAGGCCGTGCTGGCCGCCTATGGCATTCCCGTGGTCCCCACCGTGGCCGCCGACAATCCCGATGAAGCGGCCCGCGTCGCCGCCGAAATGGGGGGGCCGGTCGTATTGAAAGTCCTTTCCAGCATCATCGTGCACAAGTCCGATGCCGGCGGCGTGGCCCTCAACCTGACCACCAGCGAGGCCGTGCGCCAGCGCGCGAATCGAATGCGCGAGCATTTCCGCCAGGCCATCGAGGACGTGAGCACCCTGCGGTTCAGCATCCAGCCCATGATCCAGCGTGCCCATGCCCATGAGCTGATCGTGGGCATGCACGTGGATCCCCAGTTCGGGCCGGTGCTGCTCTTCGGCCACGGCGGCACGGCCGCCGAAGTGATCATGGATCGCTGCCTGGCCCTTCCGCCCCTGAACATGAACCTCGCCCGGGAGATGATCGCCAGCACGCGCATCCATCGTCTGCTGACCGGTTATCGCGGCGTTCCTGCCGTCGATCTGGCCGAGATCGCCTTCACCCTGGTCAAGGTTTCCCAACTGGTCTGCGACGTTGCCGAGATCGCCGAACTGGACATCAACCCCCTGTTGTGCGATCCTCAGGGGGTGGTGGCCCTGGACGCGCGGTTGCGCATCCAGCCGGCCGACGGCACGGCCAACCAGCGCCTGGCCATCTGCCCCTACCCGACGGAATTGGAGCAGACCATCCGCCTGCCCGACGGTCTACAGCTCTTGCTGCGGCCCATCCGCCCGGAGGATGAACCGGCCTTCCAACGGCTCTTCGCCAGCCTTTCCCCCGAGGATGTCCGTCTGCGGTTCCTGCATCCGATGAAGATGCTGCCCAAGAATCTGGCGGCCCGTCTGACCCAAATCGACTACGACCGCGAAATGGCCCTGGTGCTCACCGAGAATCATGGCCGCAAGAACGGCGAGCTTTTCGGCGTGGTGCGCTTCAGCGCCGACCCGGATCTGGAACGGGCCGAATTCGCCATTTTGCTGGGCAAGGAAAAAACCGGGCTCGGCCTGGGACCGATGCTGATGCGCCGCATTCTCGACTATGCCCGCGGGCGGGGGATCAAGCAAATTTTCGGCGAGGTCCTCAATGACAACCGCCCCATGCTGGCCTTGTGCAAGGCCCTGGGGTTCAAGCGTCGCCGCGTACCGGACGATCCGGGCGTGACGGAGGTGTCGCTAACGCTTTAAGAGACGGTTTGAAATGAGGCACTGTTTAAAATCAGGGGCTGTCTGAAAATAGAAGGATTGAATCATGCGCGAAGAAGACATTGATCGCATCGTACGGGATCTGCTCCGGCAAGTGGCGCCCGAGGCCCCCTTGGAAAGCCTGGAGGCACAGCGGCCCTTCCGGGATCAGTTCCAATTCGATTCCGTCGATTTTCTGAGCTTCATCCTCAAGCTGGAGGAGGCGGCGGGCATCAAGATCTCCGAACTGGACTACCCCGCCCTCTCCAGCCTAAGGGGCTGCCGCACCTATCTCAAGGACGTCTAAGCGCCGCTACCGGTGCGTGAAACCGGCAGGCTACCCGCCGCCGTTTTGATGACCTGGTACAGGTCCACCGGACCCATGCCGTTTCGCTCGGCGATGACCCGTAGCGATTCCGTGGCCTCGGCGCTGATGTTCCTCGATTTCAGGGCGGCGATCAGGGCCTGGGAATCCAGGGCGTAGGTATCGCACATCTCCGCCAGGCTCAGGCGGCCGGTACCCGGGGGGCGGTGGCGGGCAATGCCTTGGGCCCGGCCGGCGCTTTTGTTTCACCGGCGGTCATGGCCGCGTAGATCGCCTTGGGGGTGGTTTTGTTAAGGGTGGCCAAGGCCAGCAGGGTCTGATTGCCATCGGCAGCCTGAAACCCGGCGGCGCGCAGGCGCACAAGGGCGGCTTGGGGATCCAGTTCCACCTTCTTGGCGAAACCGTTCAGGGTCGACAATTCGGCGTGGCCATACGGCGGCTCGCCATATTTGGCGGCACCCGCATCCTTGAGGGAAGCATTCAGATCCAGCACCCAGGAAAACGGCGGCACCGTGAAAAGCGTGCCCGCCACCGTGATCACGCAAATCGCCAAGGCCACGTTGAAGGCCGGCGTAAAGATCTTCATGCGTCGGGCACGGTCCTTGAGGTAGGCCATCAGCGGCTTCCAGTTGTAGTAAATGTGCAAGGCCAGGGCGAGCAGGAACAACAGTCCCACGTTGATGTGGATCTCTCCCCACTGCTCCTTGGAAAGGCCCCACAAACGCCAGTCGGCCCAGTAAGCCACCCGCCCCTGGGGCACGATATATAAAATGACACTGGTCGCCAGCACGACGATGAACGACAAGGTGGCGGTCAGGGATGTGATTTTTCGCATCTGCATAGCCATCTCCACGGTTTCGGTTGTTGGTGGATGTGTACAGCGGATCATTTTGGGAATCTAATGTCTTCGGTCTATTGGAGCCCGCCCCCGACGTTTCGTTACACTTTTTTCAGCGGATTTGAGAAATGGACTTCTCCTCAGAGCGGCCTGGCGCCCCCGAGCGGCCCGGGACCGATGGCCCCCGGAGGCGCGGCGCGACTACAGGCTGATCACGGCCGCTTCGCAGGAGAGGTGGATCAATTCGGCGGCAGTGGCCATGCGGGCACCTTCGATGAGGTCCTTCTCCTCGATGCGGCGGGCTTGGCACATGGGGTACAGACCAGAATCGGCACTTCGTGGGCCTGCAGGTAGGCGATCAGGTCATCGGCCACATCCCCGGTGGCGGCCCGCAAGTGATCGGCAAGGCCCTCCTTGGCGATGTAAACCGCCTCGTCGAGCAGAAACAAGGTGGTCTGCTTGCCCTCTTTATGGGCGACGGTGGCCAGATGAATGGCGCGGGTGGAGCGGTTGGGATTGTCGGTACCACAGGACAGCGCAACAACGACGTGTTCTTTCATGATGCGGAACTCCTTTTTGGTTTTGGGTGAATGATTGAAATTAATGATGCTGCCGTTTTGCGGATCTGTCAAATCTTTCACAGGCGGTTTGAAGCGTGATGCTGAAAGGCGTAAAAGATCCCCCCGCCCAAAAGGGCGACGAGAGTACTGAAGAGAAACAGATCGGCGCTGTTTCCCGGGGCATAGAGGGCCCCGCTGATAAAGAAACCAACCGTGAGGCCCAGGCCATAGGTGACGGCATTGTTCAGCACCTGCCCCAGCGTTTTCTCACCATCGGGCGCCAGATGGTCCATGTAGAGAATGCCGGCCATGTGAAAGGCCCCATAGGTGATTGCATGCAGCAGCTGACTGGCGAGAATGGCGACAATCGATGGGCTGAGATAGAGCACCGCCCAGCGCAAGGCGGCGACACCAAAGGCGGCGGTCAATACCCGCTGGTAGGAAAAGCGGGCGAACAGCCGGCCGGAGCCCAGCATCACAACCACTTCCGCACAGGAGGCCACCGCCCAACAAAGGCCGATAAAACGGCCGCCATGGCCCAGCTCGGCCAGATGAATCGAAAAAAAGCCGTAGTAGGCGCCATGACTCACCAGCATGAGAAAAGCGCAAATGAGAAAAACCACCGTGGGACGCGAGAAAAGCCGGCGGGCGCCCGTAAGGGGCGTGATGACCCGCCGGCGTTGATGCGGCATGGCCAGGGCGGCCAGGGCCTGGGCCGCCGAAAACACCAGTACGAGCACGATGACCCGGTTATCGGCCAGGCGGTCGATCAGCGCGCCCAGCACCAGCACCACGGCGATAAAGGCCACCGATCCCCATACGCGCGTCTGACCGTAATGGCGCTTGGTCGGGCCCAGCACGTCCATGGCGAAGGCTTCCAGAAAAGCGATCAGCGGGGCATAAAACGCGCCGTAAAGGATCGTGATGGCCAGCATGAAGCCGAAATCGGTGGTGAACAGAAACAGGGCCCAAAGCGCCGTGCTGGCGAAGCTGCAGAGGATATAGATGGGCCGCCGCCACCCCTTGCGGTCCGCCAGCACGCCCCAAAACAGCGAGAAGACGATCAGCACGCCGGAGCGCACGGCGGAAAGGCTGCCGATTTGAAAACCGCTGAAACCGATCTTCAGGCAATAGAGGTTGAAGAACGGCAGAAACACACCCATGGCGCTGAAATACAGAAAATACTGCCCCCGGATGACGGTCTTTTCAGCGATCATCAGCTCCCCCGCAACCCCGCTTCAAGGATGAAGCGTAAGGCCGATAGTGGGCTTCTAAGGAAGTCACCCAAAAAGAGGGTGACTTCTTGGGCGTGGATATTTCCCCGTTAGACGGGGTGAGGCGCTTTTTACGAATCCGCCTTCATTGGACCGCCTTCATCAGAAACATGGCAATCTGGAAATAGAGCGTGATGCCCACCGCATCGATCACCGTGGCGATGAACGGACCGGCGGTCAGGGCCGGATCCAGCCTGAGTTTCTTGAGCAAAAGGGGCATCAGGCGCCGGTGAGGTTGGCGGTCAGCAGGGTGGCCAACAGGGCGGCCCCCACGGTCCAGCCCAACAAAACGTTCCGGTCCTGCAAATAGACCCGGAAATACGCCATCAAGCCCAGGGTGACGCCCAAGGCCAACCCCATGAACAGCTCCCGGCGGAAGACCCGCAGGAAATCACCGGGATCCACCTCCCCCAGGGCCAGGGAGCGGACCATCATGGTGGCCGACTGGGTGCCGGCGTTGCCGCAGGTACCGGTCACCATGGGAATGAAGAAGGCCAGGGCCACCATCTGGTGAAGCACACCGCTGTTCATCTCCATGATGGTGGTGGAGAGCAGCGAGGTGAACAACAATAAGGCCAGCCAGAGAAAACGGTTCCAGAAGAGCCGCGGCAGCGAGCGTCTGAAATAACCTTCCTCAAAGGGAACCACGGCTGAGATGCGCTGGAAGTCTTCGGTGCTTTCCGCCTCGATGATGTCGATCACGTCATCGACGGTGATGATGCCCAACAACCGGTTCTCCGCATCCACCACCGGCACGGCCAAAAGGTCATACTTGGCGATCACCGCGGCCACCTCCTCCTCGGCCATCTCATGGGGCACGCTGATCACGCGGGTCTGCATGATGGTATCCAGGGTGATCCGCGGCTTGGACATGATCAGGTCGCGCAGGGAGAGGATGCCCAACAAATGCCGCTGCCCGTCGGTGATGTGGATCGTATAGATCGTCTCCTTGTTGGGTGCCTGCAAGCGCATCTGCTCCAGGGCCTCGGACACGGTAATGTGCTGCGGCAACACGGCATATTCGGTGGTCATCACCGCCCCGGCGGTACCCTCTTCGTATTTCCACAGCCGGCGGATATCATTGCGTTCGGCCTGGGCGATAAGGGGCATGATGGCCTCGCGGACGTCGTCATCCACGGCCTTGAGCAGGTCCACCCGGTCGTCGGGCTCCATGTTTTCCACGAAACGCAGCATGGTCTGGGCGTTGGTTGCCTCCAGGCAGGCTTGCTGGGTTTCGATGTCCAGTTGAGCGAATGCGTCGCTGGATCGGTGATTGCCGATCTGGACCAGGATCTCGACGATCTGGGACGGCGAGCAGCCGCTCTCGTCCAGGGTTTCGGCAATGTCCGAGGGGTGCAGACTTCTCAGGGCATCGAGCTGCTCACGCGACAACTGCGCATCGCTACAGTCAGCCAAACGGGCAATTTCAAGGGCAAGGGTCATTGGGCGCCTCCTACTGTCATCCAGCCGGTATCCGGCCGGCATGATGTCAGGCGCCTGGGGTTAACGGGAAGGCGAAGCGGTTAACGGAAGGGCATTGCATGCATGGGGCCGGAATGTCCATGGTGGGGTTCCGGTATGCGGTGTTGTGTGGCAGTGCGACAACTGCCAGGTCCGGCATCGTCCATAAAATAGAGTCCTTTGTCGTCTTGATTATCCAATCCCACAGGCAGGCCGCCGGCAAAAACCGAATCGGCGGAACGTCACCCACGGGCAACATGCGTGGGCAAGGTAATTCAACCGGCGGCAAATAGCAAGCGAATTTCCCCAGGCTCGATGCGATTGACCCTTCGCCGTCAACACGGCAACAGGGAACATTGCGATATGGATTGACGCGCATGTGGGTTTACCGATAATTTGAGAAATAGTGAATCGTCAATCCCTGGATGGGGTAGGATTGCGATGCACTTCGTTTTCCTTGTTTTGCTGACCGGATACACACACTCGAGATGTTCCATGGAAGAAAAGCTCAACCAGAGAGGAAAATCGATGAAGCCGCATGGATGGGTCCGTTGGAAGAGGGGATGGGGGATGGGAGGCTGCTGGTACTGATCGGGATCGCCATGAGTGGATGTGCGTCGCCGCTGGCAACCGGAACCCCGCGCGATACCGCCGGGCTCGGCATGCCCACGGGCGATCCGGCGGCATCGGTCAAAGCGTTGGCCGCCGACATGGCGGATACCCGCGTCGCCAGCCTTGACCTTCTTTCGCCGGACTGGTTCGCACAGGCGGAAGCAGCTTGCCGAAGCCCAGACGGGGCTGGCCAACGGTCGACCGGCCGCCGAGATCCAGAACGCCGTGATGACGGCCCGGGCGCACCTGCGCAAGGCCGAAGTGGTGGCCACGACCTCGCGCCACACCCTGGCCCAGGTACTCAAGCACGCGACCTGGCCCGCCAGGCCGGAGCCGCCGAAAATGCAAAGACGTACCGGAAGGTTGAGACGCAATGCCTGGCACTGGCCCGGGCCATCGAACGCGACAACCTTGCCTATGCTGAGAAAAACCGCGGCAAGGTGATCGACGCCTACCGCAAACTGGAAATCGAGGCCATCCGGTCAAAGGCCCTCGGTCCGGCAAAAGCCCGTCTCGCCGAAGCCAGGGATGCCGGTGCCCGCCGGCTGGCGCCGCAAACCGATACCGAGGCCGTCGATGCGCTGGACGCGGCCGCTGCGTTCATTGCGGCCAACCGCGGTGCCCGCGACGAGATTCAGGCCCGTGCAGACAAGGCCCTCTTTCAGGCCGACCGGCTGATGGCCGTGGCCCAATCGAGCAGGCGGTTCAAGGCCATGGCTCCTGAAGAGGCGGCCCTTTTTCTGGAAACCGCTCTCCACGGCATCACCACCCACCTTGGCGCGCCGGACATGCGCGATGAGGATACGCAAACCCAGTTGGAAAACATCATCGGCACCATCGACGCCTTGAAAAACGATCGGGGCTTTCTCTCCCAGCAGAATCAGACCCTGCAGTCCAAGCTGACCGATCTGCAGGCGCGGCTGGACGCCCTGAACATAAAAATGGCCTTGCTGGAAAATAAAAGCCGTCAGGACCAGATGGCCAAGGAACAGATGCTCCGGGAACGCGTGGCGGCCGAGCAGCGCCTGAAACTGGCCCAGTGCTTCGAGACCGTACAGGGGTATTTCAGCAGCAAGGAAGCCGAGGTCCACCGCGAGGAGGATCGGGTGGTGATCCGATTGAAGGGCATGCGCTTTGCGGTGGGCAAAAGCACCATCAGACCGGCGAGCTATCGTCTCCTGGGCAAACTCCAGAAAGCCATTCGGTCGTTCGATTCTCCCCGGGTCATCGTGGAAGGCCATACGGATGCCACGGGATCGGCGGAGGCCAACATGCGCCTGTCACAAGCGCGGGCCGACGCGGTTCGCGATTACCTGATCAAAAATCAGACCCTTCCCGCGGACAACATTTCCGCCGTGGGGCACGGAGCTGCCCGTCCCATAGCCGCCAATACCACCGCAGCGGGTCGGGCCATCAACCGCCGGATCGATATCGTGATTACGCCCCGGACGAACCCGATGTGAGAAGAAAAAGGTGAAATCCGGTGCCGGTTGGTTGATGGCCACCTTGCCCATGGGCTATTGCATCGCTTCCTGCGCCGGAAATATTTCCCGCGAGGAGATCTCCTCACCAAAAATACGTTTGGTGAATTTGTAAAGTGTCGGGCTGGTACAAATTTCGTAGTATTTGCGGTGGGTGAAATGAATCTGGCTGAGATCCTTGGGATTGACCGCCGGCACGTTGGCTTCCCGCAGCACCAGGCGCTGGTAGCGGCCGCTTTTGGTGGGGAACTTCCCGGTGTAGAGACGAACCTTCTCCAGGCCGAGGTCCGGGATGTCACCATAAAACGGTTTGAGGTCGATCTCCTGGGCCAGTTTGCGAAATCCCGCTTCATTCAGCTCGATCCCGTTGATGTTATAGCGCAACAGGATATCGTCGGCGGTTTTCTGCATCTCCTCATCGGAGGCGCCTTGAAACACGAAGAGGTTGAAGGGGCTGCTGTTTTTACGGATGGTGCGCCGGACCGACTTATGGCAACTGGAAAGCCGGTCGGCCAGATTGATGGCCGGCGAAATCATGATCCGGTTGTCGCCGTCAAACAGGAATGTCGGTGCATCGGCACGGTGGCAAATGCCGATGCCCAATTCCAGAATCGGCAACTGATAGGTCTGGCTCTTCTTGTTGTAGCGGTTGATGATCATCAGCATATTGATCGCCAGGCCGCAGGCCCGGGCCACGCTGTACCAGCCACTGGGGGTATCCTCGCGTTCGAAAATGGCCAGGATAATGGCATCCCCTTCGATGAAGACCTTGTGGGCGTCATAATCGGCGAGAACTTCAGTAATCGGATCGAAGAAATTGAGGCTGAAATAGGATGCCGGGTTGAGGCCCCGGGCATTCATCTGGTGGGTGATATCGGTTGACCCACGCAGATCGGCCTTGACGATCGTGTGGTTGATGATCGGCTTTTCCCCCATCTCCTGTTCGTGGGGCAACAGGAACTCGTACAGGGTGTGGTTGGCCTTGGAGAGCATCAGAATTTTATTATCCGTCACCAGGTTGATCCGCTCGGCGGCCCGACGATAGATATTGAAACAAAAGAAATCCCGATGGTAGCGAAAAAAAGCCCGCAGAAATCGGATTAAGTACTCTTTTTTCCGGCTGGCGCCCATCCGTTCCATCTGAACCACCTTGCGGTTTAGCGGCCACAACCGAAAGGTTTTGCCATACAGTTTTTTCAGCCGCTTCAAACGGCGGCGGATGAGTTTACGGCTTTTGGGCGCGATCAGGAACTGGATCATCTGTTGCGGAACCAGCGGTGGGCAGTAATCCTGATAAAGGGACTGCATCTCGTAGGCGGCCACGACCCGCTCAATGAGGCCGCTCCGGGAAAACTGGTGATAGAAATAGCCCGTCAGCAGGCCCTGCTGTTTCATCCGCGAATGATAGGCCGCCAGGGTTTGCTTGTCGGCCTTCTGGCGCTTTAAGGCCTGGATCTGTTTCTTGGTCAGCTCCCGGTTGAGCAAAAGATCGATGTTGCCCGGATGCCGGATCCACTGGTCGATGCGTTGCAACTTGAACTTCCTGGCTTCATCGTCTCCGGGAAGGTCGGCCACGCTGAGTTCCCGGCGACGCCGATCGATGGACCATTGGAGGGTTCCCGTCTCCTCCATGTCCAGGAAGGCGAAGATGCTGCGCAACACGCTGAGCAGGACTTCGTAGCGGTCCGGGTCGTCCACCCGGCGGCCCAGGCAAAGATCGTACTCCTCGATCATGAAATAGTCGTTGAACGGGTTATCCCGGTGGACAATCGGATTGCTCAAGAGATCGAAGAGAAACGGCAGGTCCTGGCCAAACACCGCCTCGCGCATCTGGCGGATATCCGTGTCCCGAATTTCCCTGAAGTAACCGCACAATTCCAGGCCCACGACCTGTTGCACGCGCTCCCGGTTGGACAGCACGTGCGCCAGGTCATCCTTGAGTTTGAGCGCTGTCTTGGGGTCCTCGTAGTGCACCAGGTCGGCGCGACGGATGGCATTCTTGCAGTGGTTGATCAATTGATCGTACTGTCGGCGGATCTCATCGTGAAGCATGCTGAGGATGGCGATCTGGGCCAGGAAATCGACCTGCATCTCCTTGGCCGTCCTGGCCTTGTTAACCGCATCGGTCATGATCTGGCCGTAGAATTGACGGAAATTCTCCTGCTCCCGGGCCAAGGCGCTGAGGCGGTTTTTCTCGGGACGGGTCCAGATGCCGGTTTCGCGCTCGATCAAAAGGGCGGCCAGCTTGGCCGTGGTGTTGCAGAAGGCGGAACTCAGGCGCACATCGCAGCGGATGTTGTCAACCCCCAATACCAGCCGGTCCAACGAAAAATCCGTGGAATAGGATGCCAACGGGAAATCTTTCAGCCCGGGCAATCGGGGTTGATATTTGAAAAAATCGAAAATCACGCGCGCGTTACCATCCGCTGGTGAAAAAAGGGGTTACGATCAACCCTTTGTTACCCTTACCATTTGGTTCCAATGGTGTCCATAAGTTTAACCTGCCGGGCGATGCGTGGCGGCCCTGACCGGGTGAGACGATCACCTGGCTGGACAAGCCGCGCTGCAACCGATAGAGTAGCCCCAGTCATTCACCCCCATGGGGCTGAAAACACACCCTTTCAGGAGAATATCCATGACCCGCCTATTGATCACCAATGCGTTGACGGTCAACGAAGGCCGCTCCCGCGTTCAGGACGTCCTGATCCGCGACGGCCGCATCCATGCGCTAGGCGCGGACCTTTCCGGCCGATCGGCCGACCGGCACATCGAGGCCGACGGGCGGGCACTGCTTCCCGGAATGATGGACGACCAAGTTCATTTTCGGCAGCCAGGCATGATTCATAAAGGTGATATTGCCTCGGAATCCCGGTCGGCGATGGCTGGCGGGATCACCAGTTTCATGGAAATGCCCAACACCGCCCCACCCACCACCACCCTCGAAAACCTGGAGGAGAAGCACCGCATCGCCAGCCAAAACGCGTTTGCCAACTTCAGCTTTTATCTGGGCGGCGCCAACGACAACATCGAGACGATCAAACGCCTGGACCCCCGCCAGGCCTGTGGAATCAAAGTCTTCATGGGCGCTCGACCGGAAACCTGCTGGTGGACGATCCCGTGGCCCTGGAACAGATCTTTACCCACGCCCCGGTCATCGTGGCCACGCACTGCGAGGATACGCCGACGATCGAGGCCAACACACGGCGATTTCAGGCCATCTACGGGGATGTCGTTCCCGTCGAGCTGCATCCGTCCATCCGTAGCGAAGCGGCCTGTTACGCCTCCAGCCGGCTGGCCGTTGAACTGGCCCGGCGCTGCCATACCCGGTTGCATGTCCTGCACCTGAGCACCGCCAAGGAACTGACTCTGTTTTCCGATCTGCCCCTGGAAGAAAAACGCATCACCGCCGAAGTGTGTGTTCACCATCTCTTTTTTTCCGATGCGGATTACCCGGCCAAGGGAAACCTGATCAAATGCAACCCAGCCATCAAAACCAAGCAGGATCGGGCGGCGCTCCTGACCGCGCTAAGCCGGGGCGTCATCGACGTGGTGGGCACCGACCACGCGCCCCACACCCTGGCCGAAAAAGAGCAACCCTACCTCAAGGCGCCCTCGGGCCTTCCCCTGGCCCAGCATGCCCTGGTCTGTCTGCTGGAGCATGTCCACGACGGTGCGCTGACCATAGAGGCACTGGTGGAGCGCACCGCCCATGCGCCGGCACGGCTGTTCGACGTACGCGAAAGGGGTTTTTTGCGGGAGGGATACTGGGCCGACCTGGTGCTGGTGGATCTCAACCGGCCGACCCGCGTGGATGACCAGCCGGTGTTTTACCGCTGCGGTTGGAGTCCCTTCAGTGGAAAGACCTTCCGCTCGACGGTCGTGGCCACGATCGTTTCCGGCCATCTGGCGTATATGGAAGGGGCGGTGGATCCCGTGCCGGCGGGCATGCGGTTGGAATTTGATCGATAACGCAGCCGGCTTGCCGGCGCAATGTCAAATGTCAAAATCCAAATGCCAATTGAAGGATGAAAGCGGTTTTATAAATCGACAGCATACCTTCATTTGACATTTTTAATTGGGTATTTGACATTCGCTCATAGATTGGGGCTGATTATCCCTAAAAAAAGTTCAACGCTCCGTGTTCCCAGAGGATATTGCCCCCGATGGCCAACAGCACGAGGCCGCCGGTCATCTCGGCCCAGCGGCTCAGCATGGCCACCTTGCCGATCACCTTGCCCAGATGCATGCCCGCCGTGGTGAAGGCACCGGCCACCAGGCCGATGATCAGGGCCGGGGTCCAGATGGAAACGTTGATCATGGAAAGGCTCAGGCCCACGGCCAGGGCGTCGATGCTGGTGGCCACGGAGAGCATCACCATGGTCATGCCACGCGTGGGATCCTTGGCGGTTTCCTCGCCATGATCGCCTTTGAACGCCGATCGCAGCATGCCCTGGGCCACGAAGGCCAGCAGGGCAAAGGCAATCCAGTGGTCGTACGCCTCGATGCGACTTCTCACCGTCAAACCGGCGCTCCAGCCGATGACCGGCATCATGGCCTGAAACAGGCCGAAGTGCCAGGCCAGGCGAAACGTCTGGCGCGGGCTGACCGATTTCAAGGCCACGCCGGTGGCGATGGAGACGGCAAATGCATCCATGGCCAGGGCCACGGCCAAAAGCAACGTGTTGATAGGCTCCAAAACGATGGGTTCCTGTTCGTGATGATCGGATTTCACCTGGCATCGACGTCTTCAGGCGGGGGTCGATAGATCGGCGATTCCGGATAATCATGAAAACAATCTGGTGCTCCGCCGGATTGGCAGGGCACCAGATTGCGTGGCGGTGGGGCAGAAACTACCGCTGGGCGGAACGTGGCGCCTTTCCGGCAAGCGGGTTGTACAACTTCATGATAGCGAACTTCATTACGTCAAGCGTTTTGGTTTCGGAAATGATGCCGACCAGTTTCGATTCAGCCTCTTCGGGAAGCACACAGGCTTTGGTATCGTCGCAGGTCAGACCATCGAAGCCTTTGGACAACTTTTTCATCTCTTTGCTTGTCATCTCGACCTGAATGGCCTCTTTCCCGTCGATGGTCACGATCTTGTCCGCCAAACCGGCAGCGGTAATGGTGGCTTTTTTCGCGTCATCCAGAAACACATTAATGTAATAGTCTGCCATGAATTCACCCCTCCTCTGTTTTCAAATCGGTTAAGGTTGAAACACCGCTCTGGATGCAGTTCTTTATTCGAAAACGAAAATCCGGTCAATGGCAGACTACGACCACAGCTACCAGCACTTTTCCGCTTTCGGGTAGCTGCCCAAAAGTTTCACGAAGACGGCGTGCAGGGTCAACTCACCAATGGCCGATTTGACCTCGGGCTGGTCGATGCCAGCCTCGAAGGCGGCGTAAAAAACGTACTCCCAGGGATTCTCCGGGATCGGCCGGGACTCCAGCTTGCTCAGGTTGAGTTTGTACTTCTGGAAAATCTTTAGACAATCCACCAGCGCGCCGGGATAGTGGCGGGTCTTGAAGGCCACGGTGGTCTTGCCGGGGACCAGATCCTTGGGGACGTTTTCCTGTTTGGCGATGACGAAAAAACGGGTCGTGTTGGAGGTGTTGGATTGGATGTTGCGGGCCAGGATCTGCATGTCATAGATCTCGGCGCACAGTTCCGAGGCAATCGCGGCGCAATCCATCCGGTCTCCCTCGGCCACGGCCTGGGCCGCTCCGGCAGTGTCATAGGTGGGCCTCATTTTGATGTTTTGGGACTTGAGGTAGGCCTTGCACTGCTTGAGGGCGTGGGGATGGGAAAAGGCCTGGGTGATATCCGCGAGTCTTGCCCCCTGCTTTGCCAAAAGGGTGTGCTGGATGGGCAGGTAGACCTCGGCAATGACGAGCACCTCATTGGCAAAGAGCAGATCGTAATTTTCCACCACGCTACCGGCGATGGTGTTTTCCACGGGAATCAGCCCGAAGGTGACCTCGCCTCCGTTCACCGCATCAAACACGTCGTCGAAAGCATCGCAGCCCATTGATTCAACATCCTTGCCGAAATAGCTGTGCAGGGCCATTTCACTGTATGCTCCGCGGATTCCCTGGAATGCAATTTTCATCCGTCTAACCTTTCGTGGATACCGATCATGGCATCGATGAATGCCTGCCGGGTTGATTTGGCATAAGGGTTATAGGCGTGCATGTCTTCGAAAAGCTGCCAGGTATCGTGACTGACCACGCCCAGGATGTGCATGAGCCGTTTGTACCCTTCGGTGTCGATGTCCAGGTCGCGGGCGCCGAAAGCCGACAGGCTGCGGCCGATGAAGTGGGTCAGGGAGAGGCTCACGGCGATCTTCTCGTCATGTTCCCGGGCCGTCGTACGGATCACCACCAGCCCCTTGCTTTCCAGCCAGCGGCGGATACGGTCGTATTGATCTTCATCGATGCGTTCGGGGCAGAGCACGATCTTGCGTCCGACAAGCGCGTCGGCCGCGCTGTCCGGCCCGAACATGGGGTGGGTGGGCAGAATCGAAACGTTCTCGGGCAGCAGTTCGCGCATCCACTGCACCGGGTAGACCTTGACCGAGCAGACATCCACCACCAGGGCATCGGGCGAAAGCAGCGGTGCCACCCGCCGGAGGGTTTCGCGCATGGCCGAAATGGGCATGCACAGAATCACGATCTTCTGCGCGCAGGCCGTCTCGAAGGAAACCGCGCGCGCGCCGCAAGCCTCGATGGCCGCCCGCTGATCGCTGCGGGTGGAGACGACCACGGAGAAATCCCGGGCCAGGTATCGGGCGGTCAACCCGCCGAAACGCCCGAAACCGATGATACCGATACTGCTCATAACACCTCGCGAATTCTCTTGAAGGCCTCCAGGAGATCTTCTTCCGGGGCCGCGAAACAGATGCGCACATGACCGTCCACACCGAAATCCTCACCGGGCACCATGGCCACGCCGGTCTTCTCCAGGATGCGGGCGGCGAAATCGCCGGAAGTCTCCTGCGGCCCCAGGTGGCCCCGCACGTCGGCAAACAGGTAGAAGGCGCCGCCGGGACGGATGCAGGGAAACAGACCGTCGATCTGGGCCAGGGCCAGGTCACGCTTGCGTTCCAGCGCAATGCGCCGCTGTCGCAACAGCTCATCGTCCATGGAGAGGGCCGCCAGGGCGCCGTGCTGAGCAAAGGTGCAGACATTGCCGGTCAGATGGCTGTGCAGCCGGGTCATGGCCGCGGCGGCCTCGGCCGGGGCCACGGCGTAGCCCACGCGAAAGCCGGTCATGGCATAATGTTTGGAAAAACTGCGTGTCACGACCAAGCGCTCGCGCACCGCCGGCAGGTCGTAGAGGGATACCGGTGAGCGACCGTCGTAGACGAAGAAATCGTAGGCCTCGTCGGCGACGAGATAAAGATCGTGGTCGACGGCCAGTCGGGCGATCCGTTCCAGGTCTTCCCGGGGGTAGACCGCACCGGTGGGATTGTTGGGAGAGTTGATCAGGATCGCCCGCGTGTGCTCACCAATGGCCGCGCCGATGGCGTCCAGATCCAGCTGGTGATCGCGCGTGGGAACGAAGACCGGTTCGCCGCCGGCCAGACGCACCTGGGCGGAAAAGCTCACCCAACAGGGCAGCGGAATGATCACCTGATCGCCCGGATCGCAGATGGTCTGGAAAATCGTATAGAGCGCCTGCTTGGATCCGTTGAACACGACGATGTTTGCTGCCCGGCAGTCTTCCAGCCGAGCGGCCAGGGCCGTGCGCAGGGCGGTCAAACCGGGGATCTCGCTGTAGCGGGTCTGCTGCCCGGCCAGGGCGGCTTGGGTGGCGGCAATCACCGGCTGCGGGGTGTCGAATTCCGGCTCGCCGATGGCCAGGCTGATCACCGAGCGTCCCTTTTTGCGCATCTCGGCCATCAGGGGGATGAAGCGGGCCGTCCGGGAGCCTTCGATCGCCCGGACGCGTTGGGAAAGTCGCATGGGCCTAGGCCCCCGCCGGTTGTTGGGTTTGGCGCAGGTTGCGCAGCCCCATGATGGCCTTCTGGCGCAGGGCGCAATCGGCCAGGACCAGGGCGGCCATGGTCTCCACAATGGGCACGGCGCGCGGCACCACGCAAGGATCGTGGCGGCCCTTGGCCTCCAGGGACACCGGATTGCCGTCGAAATCGACGGTCTCCTGGGGCAGACCGATGGTGGCCGGGGGTTTGAAGGCCACCCGGAAGACAATCGGTTCGCCGTTGGCGATCCCGCCCTGGATACCGCCGCTGTTGTTGGTCACGGTTCCCAGACGGCCGTCGGCCGCCCGAAAAGGATCGTTGTGGGCCGATCCGCGCAGGCGCGTGCCGGCAAAGCCCGACCCGATCTCGAAGCCCTTGGTGGCCGGGATGGAAAGCATGGCGTGGGCCAGCCGGGCTTCCAGTTTGTCGAAAACCGGCTCGCCCCAGCCGGCCGGCACGTTGCGGCAGACACAGGTGATGATGCCGCCGACGCTGTCCTTGGCCTCCTTGACCTCGGCCACCAGTGCTTCCATGCGGGCGGCGGCCTCGACATCCGGGCAGCGGATCAGATTGGCATCGACCCTCTCGCGCGTGATGGTGTGCAGGTTGATGTCGCCCGCGGCGATCGTATTCACCGCACTGACCCAGGCGAGGATCTCGACCCCGTAGGCCAGCCGCAGGATCTTTTCGGCCACGGCACCGGCCGCCACCCGGCCGATGGTCTCGCGGG
>NZ_BBCC01000147.1 GCF_001311845.1 Desulfosarcina cetonica JCM 12296
TTTCAACAGGGTCAATTCATCGGTGGTGTCGTCTTGAAAAACGATGCCTCTCCAATCGCCGGGTGCCGGAACATCCGCATTGGATGTGAAAAGGATCGGTTCGACCGAGGTGCCCTGAGCCGAGAGGGCTCCATGATAGCACCGACTATAATATCGATAACCAATGTAAAGTCCGGTTCCAGATTCAAATCGAACTTCAACGCCAGGCTCGATCGTCAATGTCGCTGTATTGCCATTGCTGCCCGAATCACGCACCGTTACGTTGCCCGTCACCACATAAGGACTATTCTCCACCGTCCAGGTGGTATTCGTCGTGATGTTCCCGCTCACGGCCGTGCCCGGCAGGGGTGACGCCTCAATGGTAATCACATCACGGTCCATGCCACCCGACAGGTTCACCGCCACCACCGCAAAATGGTAGGTGCGCTCGCTATCCAACCCACCGATGGTGACGGACGTGCCGGTGGTGGTCTCGGTGGCGGCCCCCTCGACGGTGAGAAAGTCGTTTGTGCTCACATAAACCGCGTAGTGATCCACCATGGCCTCGGGAGACGACGGCTCCCAGGAGAGATCCACAAAGGCCGGACGCGGGGAAGCGGTCAAACCGATAGGGTTTTCCAGGGCCGTGTAACCGGTAATGGAAACGCTCTCGCTCTCATTGCCCGAATTGTCGTAGGCGCTGATCTGAAGGGTGTAGGCCGTGCCGGCGGCAAGTCCGGTCTTCTGGAGGCTGGTTTGGGCGGCGGGCAGCAGTTCGGGTTCGCTGGCGCCGTTAAAATAGGCCTTGTAGCCGGCAAGATCTCCGCGGCTGTTGACCGAGGGGGTCCAGGTAAATGAAAGCGACGCTTCTCACTGGCACTGACCGAAAGGTTGGTGATCTCCTCCGGGGGCGTGTTGTCCACAATCTCGGGCAGGTCAGCACTCAGGGAGTTGTTGTCTTCATTGGTTTCACTGATCACCAAAGAACTGTCCACGTTGACAGTAACGGTCTGGTCGCCTGTACGTACGGTGCCGGTGAAGGCAACATCAACTGTCCCACCGCTTGCCAAGACAGTTTCGGCAAGCCAGGCATTGCCAAGCTGGCGCCGTCGATGGCAAAATTGACCGCACAGGAATTCACCGTCAGCGCGTCTGACCCATCGTTGCGGATACGGGCGGTGAAGGTAACGTCCTGACCATCCTCGAGGTCGGCGGCCGGCTCCCAAGATATCGCCGCAACCACCAGGTCCACGGCCTCCACGTGGAGAGTCGCGTCCAGGCTGTTGTTGGTCTCGTCCGTTTCCGCTACATCATTGCCGCTGTCCACGGTGACGGAAATGGTATGGTCGCCGCCGTGGACCGGTGTCCAGGAATGAACAACCGAAACGGTTTCGCCTGTGCCCAACTCGGGTTCATAGGCGCCGATGGTCTCACTGCCGATACTTGTCCCGTCAACGAAAAACTCTACTGTGAAGGTCAAGGCAAGGCTCTGCTCACCGTTGTTCTGGACGACCGCCGTTAGAATGGTTTCCTCACCGATCTTGAAGGTGGTATCGGAAGGAGCGTTGACGCTGTTCACTGACAGGTCTACCATGGGACTTTCGGTCACCTCCGGCAAGATCATGCTGAGAGAATTATTGGTCTCGTCGGTTTCTTCGACAGCCCCGGCGCTATCGACCACGACGCTTAGGGTGTGTTGCCCGGTTTCTGCAATCCAATCGATAGAAACATCCCGGGTTTCCATGCCAGAGAAAGCACTTTCGGTGGCGTCAATGATCATTGTGCCGATACTGGTGCCATCAATCTGGAAATCGACGAGAATGCTACCGGACGCATCCGCCCCTGTGTTGGTTATCGTTGCGGTGATGGAGACCTGTTGACCGTTCGAAATATTCGCTTCAGGGCTCCAACTCACGGCGGTGGGGTGCAGCTCTGGCTGTTGTGGCGCTATAACGACGCCTTCAACGGAGCCGGCGTTTCCCAAAAAAACGATCATCATTAATATAAATACGTTGACGAGGCCTCTCATTTATTCCTCTCTACTTGATTTACCGTGAATATCTGAGTTCGACGAATTTTCCCCACATTCCTTGCATGGACTGAATCGCAACATCCGCTGGCTGCGCGGCTGCCATGAACGAGCCAAGCCCTCCAGGTATGTGCGGTAAGCATTGACGCCGCCATCAAGAAAAAAAACACACTCGAAGCCGGCACGCGTCAACAGATGACCGGCATCGGCATACCCATTGCCATCCTCACTGACGACCAGCAGCGTCTCCGTTTTGTATTTCCTGATTTTGTCCAAGTTGACCAAATCGCCGGATAGCGGCAGATGCAGGGCATAGGGCATGAGTTGTTCGGCCGCCGGGGAACGAATGGCCGAGATGTCACAGACTATCCGGTGGGCATAATTCTTTTCCTGGAAGAAATCGGCCGCCGAGATACGGTCGTAGTTCATCTGGCGGACCAGATCGCCGACCATGGGACCCCCCAGGCGGCGCCAGGCATTCATGCCGCCATCCAGCAGGCGGGCGTCGACGCCCCTGTTTTTCAGTTCCCGGCAAACCGGGGCCAACCGGTGATAGGCAAGCCCATGGTCGACCAGCACCACGGGCGAGGATTTCAGGTACGGCTTGGTTTTGACAAAATGCAGCGGCACGTTGATGGCGCCGGCCATGTGCAGGGCCTCAAAATCGGCGGCACGACGCACATCGATGACGAGCACATGGTCTCCTTTGGTCGTGCGGTCCAACAGCGATTTGGCCGCGACCAGCAAATCCGCCTCCCGCACCTGCTCGGTGCGACGGATCAATTCCTCTGGAATCGATCCGTCAGCAGCAACGGCAACGGCAGGCAGGTAAAGCATGCAGAACAGCAGCGCCGCGATGATGGAACGATCGACGTCCAATCGGGTTTCCATGCTCGATTCCTATTCCATATTCAAGGTGACGGCCGTTTCCAGGTCGGCGCCGATAGTGGTGATGGCGCTCCATTGCTGCCGCCCGTCCAAATCTGCGCGGAAACGATACTGGCCGGCAGGCAGGACGAATTCGACCTTACCGTCCGTCCCGGTGTTCGCATAGCGGTTCAGGTAGGTGTCCGTGCTGCTGAACAGGTAGACCCGGGCATCTTCCGCATTCTCACCCAAAAGGGTTACTTGGACGACCGCTTTTCCTTGAGCCAGCGTTACCGCCATATCAGTGGATTGCGTCGTATCGGACCAATAGTGCTCACCGAGTTCGTCGCAACGGAAACGGTAGGGTTGATCCGGCAGGTTGAACGTCGCCGTCCCGGCGTCTTCGCTATCCCGATACTGACCCAGGTAGGTGCCGGCAGGGGTGAAAAGATAGATCCGGCGGCCGTCCAGGGGATCGATGGTCCCCAGGTAATCGGCCTGGAAGGTGAGCTTCACGTCAGAATGGGCAAGAGTCATCGTAGAAGCCAGGATATCGGGCACGGCAACCGTGTCACTCCAGTACTGGTACCCCAAATAATCCGCGCGGAACTTGAAGATCCCGTCGGCAAGGCCGAAGGTGACCTGGCCGTTCGTATCGGTGCTGCCTTTCAATCCGAGATACGTGCCGCTGTCGGAAAAAACATAGCAGTTAATGCCGGCCATGGGGACGGCGTCGCCCTTTGTCAGGCTAAAGGTGACGTTGCCGCCACCGACGCTGACTAGCACCGGAGTCTCCACGTCCGGTTCGAGGATGGCATCCCCGCTCCAATATTGGTTACCCTGATAGTCGGCGCGAAAGCGGAAGGATTGCGCCGGCAGCCTGAAGGAGACCGTACCGTTGGCATCGGTGGATCGAACCGACCCAAGGTAAGTGCCTGTCGTGGAGAACAGATAGACGTTGATGCCCTCGGCCGGCAGGCCCGCACCGGTGACCGTCACCGACGCATCGGCCATGGGGATGCTGATTGTGGTATCCGTTCCGGTGAACGGATCGGACCAGTATTGGCCGCCGGTATAATCGGCCCTGACGATGTAAGGCCGTTGCGGCAAACTGAAGATGACCTGCCCGTTGGCATCGGTTTCGGCATTGATGTTGAGATAGGCCCCGGTCGGGCTGAACAAATAGACCGGAATTCCGGAAAGGGGAGTGTCGGCGGTCTGGTAATGTCCCATCACACTTACGGTTATCGGTGAGAAGGCAACCACGAGGGACGCCTCCGCGTCGGATGTTACGGCAAGATCGCCCGTCCAGAAGGAATATCCCAGGTAGTCCGCCCGTACCTTGTAACTGCCCGCCGGCACATCGAACGCCACCTGACCGTCAGCATCGGTCTGCCTAGAAAGGTTCAGGTATCTGCCGTCGGTGTCGAAGAGATAGGCTTTCAATCCAACCAGAGGCGTCCCGCCGTCAGTCCCGACAGTGATCGCCAGATGACCGCCGCCTGCATTGATAAGCACCGGGTCGAGATTCTCGGCCACGGTGATGTCTCCGCTCCAGATGGACTTGCCCAACACATCGGCCCGGAACCGGAACCCGCTGTCCATGGGCAGGTGGAACGTGACTCGGCCGCTGTCATTGGTGGTCTCGACCATCCCCAGATAGCTGTCCGACAGTGAGAAGAGATAAACCTTGGCGCCGGCGACGAGGCTACCGGCGGACAGTACATCCACCGGAACCGTTGCCTGGGCGATGGTCATGGCGGCGCTGCCGCTGCCGGAGACGACTGTCGGATCACTCCAGAAGGTGCTGCCCAGGTAGTCCGCACGGAACCGGTAGGTCCCATCGGCCAGATCAAAGGCGACCTGGCCATTTTCATCGGTGGTGGCGGAAAGTCCCAGGTAGACATCCGACGCATTGAACACATGGCATTTTATACCGCTGAGTGGCGAATCGGCGGCCTCCTGGACAGTCAGCGCAAAGGTGCCGCCTCCCACGGAAACCCCCACATCGGTCACACCATCGGCAGCCAGTTGCCGGTCATCGGCCCAGAATTGGCTGCCCTGGTAGTCGACCCGAAAATTGTACAGTCCCTCGGGAAGCCGGAAAGTAACCTGGCCGTTCTCATCGGTTGCTCCGGACAGGTTCAGGTAGGCCCGGGTTGCGGAATATACATAGACCATGACGTCTGGTGCGGGCAGCCCCGCGCCGGTCACATCAACCCGGAGATCACCCAGGGGAATGACGACCTGCGGATCGTCCCAGACAAATGCGGCCGACCAGAACTGTTTTCCCAGGTAATCGGCCCGGATCATATATTCCTTCTGGGGCAAGGAGTACTCGGCCAAACCATTTTCATCCGTCGAAAGCGATTGGTTCAGGTAGGTTTCGCTTGGAGAAAACAAATAGGTCTTGAGACCCGCAAGCGGTGTATCGATCTCCTCATAACGTCCCTGGACGCTCGCCCGGGCCGCCTGATGGGGGATCTCGATGACTTCGGTGGTATCGGTGGTTACCTCAAACGCCTCACGCCAGAACGGGTAACCCAGGTAGTCCGCGCGCAAGGTGTAGGTGGCATTGGTGACGTTGAACGTGACCGTTCCGTCCGCATCGGTGGTACCGGATACGTTCAGGTAGGTCTTGCTGCCGTTGAACAGATAGACCCGGATGCCTGCCATGGGGGTTTCTTCATCTTCGCGTACCCTCACGGTGAGGAGCCCCCCGCCGGCATCCACGAGAACCGTGTTGGTCGTGTCATTCGAAATTATCGTTGCCGTGCTCCAGTACTGACTGCCCAGGACATCGGCACGGAAGAGGAATGCTGTTCCGACGGGCAGACTCAATACGACCTGGCCATTGGCGTCGGTGGTAAAGGTTTTGTTCAGATAGGTGCCGGAGGCGGAAAAGAGGTAGACCTTCGCCCCGGAAACCACGCCGGCGGCACTTTGAATGGTGACCGTCACGGACGATTCGTCGATCACGATAGGGATTGCCGATGTATCTGGAATGGCCACGACGGCTGACCAGAACTTGATCCCCAGGTAATCCGCCCGGAACTGGTAGGTGCCCTCGGCCAGGGCATCGATATCGAATGTCGCCTTGCCGTCCGTGTCGGTGGCAGCGGAGAGGCCTGCATAAGAACCCGAGGCGGTATAGGCGTATACATTCAGTCCACTCAGCGCGGTTCCGGCGTCGGTCGTCACGTGCACGGTAATGGCATCCGGTTCCGGCGCGGCTTCTTCCTTGACGAAAAAGGAGGCGGTTTCCGACCAGGCACCGTCAAGGCCATGGGCATCGGTTGCTCGGGCCCGCCAATAGTAGGTTGTGCGGTCATTCAATTCGGTGGCCACGGTCCAGGCGGGATCGCCGGACTCTCCCCAGGCCACCAGATTCTCAAGGCCCTCGTCCGTGTATACCTCGTACCGATAGGTCAAGGCGTCGCCGTCCGTATCCTGACCGGCGGCAAGGGAAAGGGTTGGCGTGCGCACCGTGGGCCATGCCGATTGGCCCGGATTCTTCATGGCCGGTGCGGCAGGGCTGTTATTTTCCGTATTGACGAAAAACCGTCCGCTCACCCACCGGCTGGATGCCAATCCGTCGGTCGCCATGACCCGCCAGTAATAGGCGGTGTCTTCCGCCAGGCCTGAGACCGGCCAGGTGATGCTTTCCGACTGTCCTTCGATCATGACCGAGATTTCTTTGTCGGCACTGGTGAACCCGGGATCGGTATCGATTTCAAAATAGTACCCCGGCGCATCGCCATCGCTGTCCGTACTGCTCTGTACGGTTAACAGGAGATCGGCGTCGGCAACCTCGCTGCCGTCCGACGGAGAAATGAGCACAGGGGTGGTCGGTGCATGGTTGGCGGTGTTCACGGTAAAGGCTGCCAGAACTGTTGCCGCGGATGCGCCCTGATCGTCCGCGGCAACGGCCCGCCAGTAATAGGTGGCGCCATCATCGAGGGCCGTATTGACGGTCCAACTGACGGCTCCCGCATCCGAGGGCTCAAGCCCTTCGGCCTCGGCAACGAGGGCGGTCATGCCAAGATCCGCATATACTTCGAATCGGCAGACCGGCGTCTCGTTGTCCGGATCGGAGAGCCCGGAGATTTCGAGAACGGGTGATAGCGTATCAACCTGCCCGCCATCCGGTGGATAGCTGAGGGTCATCCCTTCGGGAGGCTCATTCTCGGCATTGACCCGGAATTCGCCATACGCCCACAGGCTGTAGCTGTAACCGTCCGTGGCCCGCACCCGCCAGTGGTAGCGGCCGTTTTCGATCAGTTCCACCGGCAGGGTCCAGGCCGTGGTATCGGTGGCCTGGGCCACGCGCTCACTGGCGACCGGCTCGCGGAATTGATCGTCTGAATACACTTCGAATTGGTAGAAAATCGTGTCCCCATCGGCATCGGTGCTGTTCTCGACCTCCAACTGAGGCATCAATGTGCCAACCGAAGCACCCGTTTCCGGAAAAGTGATCACCGGCATGCTGGGGGCATGATCCTCGGCCGTCGGATCCGAACCGGCCAGATACTCATCCAAATCACTGATCCCGTCACCGTCGAAGTCGCCGCTGCCGTCCCGTGCCAGGGTTCCGAAATGGGACATCTCCCAGGCATCGTTGAGGCCGTCACCATCCGTGTCATCGATGGAACGGATGGTGAAGGTCACCCGCTGGCTGTCGCTCAGTTCACCGTCGGAAGCGCTGAAGGTGATCCGATAGGTGCCGGCTTGCCCGACGGCCGGCGTCCAGGAAAAACTCCCGCTGCCGTCGCCATGGTCGCTGAAGGCAGCCCCGGCCGGCAGGGACGCGGCGGAAAGTCCAGGAATGGTACCGTCCGCATCGCTGGCCTGGACGATGAAACCGATGCCGCTGCCTTCGACGGCGGTCACATTCTCGATAAATTGCAGCACCGGCGCGTCGGCGGTATCCACCGTGTCGGCAAAGGATACGGTGTATTGCCCCGTGCCCGCGGCATCGAACACGTTAAGGAAATAGTTCCAGCTTTGGCCATCCCTGGATTTGGAAAGCCAATAATTGGCGGGCTTGATGGTTTTGCCATCGCTACGCACCACGGAGGCGATCGTCTTGCCGCCTGCGTACGGATCCGTCAGATGCACATAGATGAAACCGGCATTGACCGATGTCGCCAGCTTGTAGACCACCAGACCATTCTGGAGGCCTTGATAGGTGAGGGTCGAGGATGAACTCTGGTCGGTGACCACCGTATCCACGGAGTCGGATTCGTATACCCGGAAAATAGCGCCGTCCTGGGCCAGGAAATCGAGAACCTGATCCCGGCCGGTCAGATCGACCTGAACATCGGCAATCAGCGTATGGGTTTCGACGGCATCGATCAGGGAGGTCACCTCGCCGCCCAATTCGTCCGAATGGGAGAAATCCGCGTCGAAATCCAAGAACTTGCCCGATAATGTGCAGGTCATCCGCCAGCGGGCCGTTCCCGACGTGCCGGAAACGATATCGCCGAAATCGACCAGCAGGCTGTTGGTAACCGCCTCACCGTTGACCTGGCTCCCTTCGATGGCGAAACCGATGGGCAGCCCCTGCACGTTTTCGGTGATCTTGGGTTGCGCGGACTCGATTTTCAGGGATTTGGCCGTACCATGGCCGCTGTTCTTCACCCGTACCCCCAGGGAGAAGGGAACCGGCGCTTCGATGGCGTCCGTGAACGCGTCATCCCCATAAACCTCCGCCGGCAGAAAGTAATCCAGGCTCAGTTCGGGCATGGGTTTGACATAGATGTAATCGGGGGTCACTTCGGTGGTATTCGATTCTCCACCGATGGTGTAGGTCAATGTCGCGCCAACATAGTAAAGCGTTCCACTCGCAAGCCCATTGGATGCTCCAACCGCAGGGATGATCAGCCAATGGATGTCCGCCGATGTGGATGGCGCCACTCTTCCGGCACCGCTAACATCGGAAATGTTGGTCATCTCATCCACGCGGATAAAAAAATTAGCGGTGGTGTTGTTGGAATCGCTGGTGGCTGGAACGATATTTCCCTCTTCGTCCTTAAACCAGACGGAGATAGTTACATCTTCGAGTGAAATATTCGTCAATCCATTATTGATTCGCATATGCGCGTCAAAAGCCTGTCGTTCCAGTGTCAATTCTTGATTGATTTCGATTTTGACCTGGGCGCAAACGGCCTCCGCGGCATAACATGCGGTACTGTTGGATATAAAAAAGAGACCCCATGCCAACGCCCAAACCATAAAGATAATCGGAGCTGAAAGCCTGCTAGCTATCCCCACCTTTTTCATCGACTCCTCCACTGAAATGGAAATGGATAGATCCTTATTAATCCATTTTAACTGTCAACCCCTTGCCCTCTATGCGAAACTGACGAAAATGAGTTGGCCGCTCTATATCCGAATGAGAGAACCCAATTCTCATTGCGACATAATCCCGGTAGTGTGTGTCAAAGTTTCGCTGCTGGGCATCAGCGATCCGCCATGTACCGTCTTCGTAAAACTCGGCCCAATCATGATAGGCTGATGGCGCCAGGCCGCTTCCCTCGGGAGACAGGTATCCGCTGACGCGCCGAGCGGGAACACCCGCTGCGTGTGCGAGTTCAACAAACAGATCGGCAAATTCGGTGCAATCGCCTTTCTTTTGCGTGAATGCGTAGCAAGCCCCTTTTTCTTCGCGAGAATATCCCGAGTATTGAATAGTGTCGCCGATCCAGTGATAAATATTTTCCGCGGTTTTCCGGGGTGTGTCGGATCTCAATTGTTCTGCCAGATTGCGAAACTTTTTTTTTTCGCAAGCGCCGGACAAATCAACAGATGCAGCTGATGCACCACTATCCGGATAGCTGTCTGCGGGAGTATTGCATATTTCCAAACAGGCATGGATGGATATGACTTTGGTGGAATACGGGGGGATTTCCGCGAAGGAGAATATCATTAACTGATTACCGCTTCCATCAACCTTTAATGTATACGGGTGAGATGTCTGGACCGCCGTGCATCGTTGCGTTTGCGTTTGCTTGACAGGCGCGTACACAAAAAAGGTCGCCGGAGAAATCGGCTGGTTGGTCGTGTTCTGGAGATGAAATCGGTATTGAATGTTTCGTGCAAGCGCGGCAGGATGCTGAATGCCGTTGCGCTCCATGCGCATCAATGGGATCGCAATGGTCAAACAAGCAATTGGAATCATTAAAAATATAAAATTCCGGGTCATCGCACCGTTGCTCTCATTCTGCATTAACGCTTAGTATGGTTCACAAGTGTCAGGAGAGAAGGAAAGCTATTGCAGTAGAACAACCCAGATTCCGAGAGATATCTCCTCTGTGTCACACATCAAGCATGATTTATACCAATCTGGAACAATTTGATACCATCAACGTTACGATGGGTTACGAAAGGAGAAAGGTTACGTTTTCGTGGAGGATAGCCATTTTTCGTCTTTTTTTGCCAAAAATTGTCAAGTGCTGGAATGGATCGAAGGCATCCAGCCCATAGTACCACCGAATGTGTACGGATGCTCGTGAACGAGCGGCATCACTTGCCCCATGTTTTAAAAATTGACACCAATACCTATTGCTTGCGGAAAGATCATGCTAAGATCAAAAAAAATGATCGTGCGGGCGGTTTCAAGTGCAACGTCAACGCTATCATACCAGCCAAAAAACGAGTGTAATCGGAAGGGGCATCAGGATGCCGGAAAATCGGAACACAGCGGAGATAATGGCTCAGTTCCGCGAATTCATCGACGCATCACCGGTCGAGACCATCGTTTTGGACGCACAATGCCGGGTGGTTCATACCAATTCGCTGGCCAGGCAAATGTTTGACCCACCCTTGGCGGTTGAGGCGCCGATTCCCTGGAGGACGTTCGCCGGCTGCACGACCGTTTACCGCAAGCCGGCAGGCGACGACGGGGCTGCGGCGGATATATGCCAGCGCTGCACGATCGATGAGATCGTTCACGCCGCATTGGGCCTGGAAAAAGATGTCGACCCGATCAGCGGCGAACTTTTCTTGGACCATCCTTCCGGAAATCACTGGATCAAATTCAAGGCCAAGCGAGGGGAAGTGGCCGGCAAGGCCCTGGCCGTTTTCTCACTCTGTGACATCACCGATCAGAAAGCCATCGCGGACAACCTGCAAACGGCCTTGATGGAGCTGTCGGTGATTCAGGAACACGTCCCGATCGCCATGCTGATCCTGGATTCACAGCAGCGCGTGTGCAAGGTAAATGGCGCGGCAGCAAAATTCGCCGGCCGTTCACCTTCCAAGATGATCGATTTGGCTAGCGGAGAGGCCTTGTGTTGTCTGCATCACCTTGATGACCCGCAAGGCTGTGGTTTCGGTCCTGTTTGCGCCAGCTGCCGTATCCGCCAAACGGTGGCGGAGGTATTCGCCAACGGCATCGATCAGCAAAATGTGGAAATCTGGAAACCCTTTATCCATGCGGACGCGATCAAGGAGCGGTGTCTGTTGGTCTCCGCCACGCGGCTGCGTCTTCACCATGACGATCATGTTCTGGTGTGCGTCCAGGATATTACCGAACGCAAGATTGCCGAAACCGCCTTGAAGGAAAGCAAGGCGCGCTATCTCTCGGTTGTCGAAACGATTCGGGAGGGGGTTATCCTGCAGGCGGCGTCGGGAGAAATTCTGACCTGGAACAAGGGTGCGGAGGAGATCTTCGGAATTGCAGCCAATGATATCGTGGGCAAAAAACCAGCACCATCGAATGGTCCACGATCCATGTGGACGGTTCTCCCTATGCGGGCAAGGACCACCCCTCGATGATCACCCTCAGGACCGGCGCCCCCTGCCGGAACGCCTTGATGGGATTGTACCGGCTCCGGCGAATTGCGCTGGATCACGATCAACACGAACCCGCTGTTTCGGGACAACCTATCCGCCCCCTATGCCGTTGCCATCTCCTTTTCCGATATCACGGAGCTGAAAACGGAACGCGACCTGATGGACCGTATCGTGGAAACCAGTCCCGCCGGGATCACCCGTTGGGACGCCGACGGCAGGATCGTCTATGCCAACCGGCGCGCGGAAGAAATTCTGGGGCTTGGCCCATTGCCGGGCAGTAAACGCGCCTACGATCCTCCGGCCTGGACGGTGACCGATTTCGACGGCAACCCCCTTTCCGGCACAGACCTTCCCTTTGCCACGGTCAAACGAACCGGCAAACCTGTCGACCATGTTCGACAGGCCATCGAATGGCCCGACGGCAAGCGGGTGCTGCTCTCCATCAATGCCGCCCCGATGCTCGGCGCCAACGGCACCTTCGAGGGTATGGTGGCGACCATCGAGGACATCACGGATAAGTATAGGGCCGAGCAAAACTACCTGATGCTGTTCCGCGAAATGCTCGATGGATTCGCCCTGCACGAAATCATCTGCGACGATCATGGCCAGCCCGTCGACTATCGTTTCCTGGCCGTCAATCCCGCCTTCGAGCGGATCACCGGATTGAGCGCCGAGACCTTGATCGGCAAAACGGTCCTGGAGATCCTGCCGAACACGGAACCCCATTGGATCGCAAGATACGGGCGGGTGGCCCTGACCGGTGAAGCGGAGAGCTTCGAGGACTTCTCCCGGGAACTCGACCGCCATTTTCAGGTCACCGCCTTCCGGTATGCCCCCAACCAGTTTGCCTGTATTTTCGAGGATATCACCGACCGCAAACAAACTGAAATACGGCTCCAACAGGCCCAAAAAATGGAATCGATCGGTAACTTGGCCGGCGGGATCGCCCATGATTTCAACAATATCCTCTTTCCCATCGTCGGCATCGCGGAAATTTTGATGGAAGATCTGCCACCCGACAGTCCAGAATATCAAAGTGTGCATGAAATCCTCAAGGCTGCCCTGCGCGGCAGCGACCTGGTCAAACAGATCCTGGCCTTCAGCCGGCAGTCCGAACATAAAAAGATACCGATGCGGATCCAACAGGTACTGAGGGAAGTCATCAAGCTGTGCCGGGCGACGATTCCTTCGAATATCGAGATCGCTTTGGAAGTGGACCAGGATTGCGGCCTGGTGATGGCCGACCCGACCCAGGTACACCAAATCGGCATGAACCTGATCACCAATGCCTATCACGCCGTGGAAGCGGCCGGCGGCCGGATCACCATCCGGTTGAAGAATGCCCGGATTGCGGCGGATGATCAGATGGCCCGGTCCCTTCCACCGGGTCCGTATGCCCTGCTGAGCATCGCCGACACGGGCATCGGAATATCACCCGCCGTCATGGACAAGATCTTCGAACCCTACTTCACCACCAAGGCCCAGGGCAAGGGTACTGGCCTGGGATTGGCCGTGGTTTACGGCATCGTGAAGGAACACAACGGCGATATCAAGGTGGACAGCCTGTTGGGAAAGGGAACCACGTTCAGGGTATACCTCCCAGGATTCGCCAGTCTCCCGCCCCGCGTATCGGTGATCCGGCCGAAGCGGCCCCCAAAGGGAACGAACGGATCCTTTTGGTCGATGATGAAGACACGATCGTTCGTTTGCAGAGCCTGGTGCTGAAACGCTTGGGATACCAGGTCAGCGCCCACCTCAGCAGCGTCGATGCCTTGGCGGCCTTCAAATCCGATCCCTCCGCCTTCGATCTGGTCATCACGGACATGACCATGCCGAACCTGACCGGCGATCAGCTGGCCAAGGCCATCCTCGCCGTCCGTGCGGACATGCCGGTAATCGTTTGCACCGGATTCAGCGATCGGATCAACCCGCAAAAAATAAAGGATGAGGGAATCAGGGCGCTATTGATGAAGCCCATCGTCAGGGCCGAGATGGCCCGGACGGTGCGAACGGTTCTGGACGCGGCCAAGGCGGAAACAACGGTTGACGAACAGGGTGATAAGGGCCAAGTCAAGGCTGCGGCCATCGCCCCACTGACCGGCGCGGCCTTTCGTTTTCGCAAAATGGTGGGGGTTAGGGCGTGTCCGCGGTCTGGGAACGCGTCGGTCCTTTCCCATCGTCGTTATCGGCGGGTTGCCGGCTGACCGCCGAAGGGGTGCCCGTCACGGCGTCGCGGACTTCCCGGCCAATGGTCTTGGCGCCCTCCTTGACGGCTTCGCCGGCGTTGATCGCACCGTCCTTGAGCTGCCGCCCGGTTTCGATGGCGGCTCCCGCGTCTCGACGACAGCCTCCTTGATCCCCTCGACGGCTTCTCTGGAATCGGCCTCGATCTTCTCGGCCATGCCGGCCATGACAGGATGCGGCAGCCCCGCCAAAAGGCACCCCATCAGCACAACGATGATTATTGTCAGGCATTTCATGGTTCCGTCTCCTCCATTCGGGGGTGGGTTCTCCCCCCTACCCCCGACCCATCGAACCGGTGCGCCCAAAAGCTTTGGCGCGCAGCTCGGGGGATCGGGGACGATAGGTGTTGTCGGCCATTTCCCGGCGTACGACCTTCTGGAACAGTTTGGACATCTTGATCTCCTGGGACTCGTCGCGATAGAAGCTGTCCCAGGCCCAGTGGAGCAGTTCCTGCAACCGCTCCGGCGCCATGTGGCGCGGCTGGTAGACCACCTGATCGGCCGAATACGTATCCCAGTCATAGGAGAGAATGCGATTCTGACGCTTGAGGTCGTCATAGGCCTTGGTGTGGGGAAACGGCGTCAGTACGGTAAACTCGGCCAGGTCCAGGTCGATTTCCAGCAGGAAATCCACCAGCCGCCGGATCCCGTCCTCGGTGTGGTGGTCCAGCCCCAACAGGATCGTCCCCTCCACGCCGATGCCGTGATCGTGATAGCGCTGGATGCGCTGCTTGATATAGTCGGAAGTGTCGAACACCGCCTGGTAGACGTACCAGGCACCGGCCTGGGCTGCCAGGTCGAGTACCTTGGGATCGTCCTCGATGGGATGGCAGCACCATTTCTTCTTCAGCGGGATCATTTCGCGGAACAGCTCCAGCTCCCATTGGGTGTCCTGGGCCAGGGAGTTGTCCACGATGAACAGCCGGTTGTTGTCGATGGCGGCCATCTCCGCAACCGCCCGGGCCACGGGCCGCGGCCGGAACTTGCGGCCGCCCAGGTAGGCCACGGCGCAGGGGTAGCAATGGTAGCGGCAGCCCCGGGACGCATGCACCAGGTCCACCATCTGCACGCCCTTGTAATTATAGAGTTCTCGCTTGAGAATATCACGCCGCGCCGGGCCGACGTCATCGAGAGAAGGCTGATCGGACAGATAATCGTAGACTTTTCTCAACCGGCCGTGGGCCAGGTCGTCGAAGAGCAATTCCATGCGTCCTTCGGCCTCGCCGAGGAACACCGCATCGGCATGGGCCTGGGTCTCCTCGGCATGCAGCATGGTGGCGATGCCGCCGAAGATCACCGGCACGCCCTTGGCGCGGTAATGGTCCGCGATCTGCCAGCCGCGTTTGACCTGCACGGTCAGCATCATGGAGATGCACACCGCATCCACGGGATCGTCGAAATCGATGTCTTCAAGATTCTCGTCTACGAAATCGACCGTCACATGCTCGGGCAGGGCCGCGGCAAACACCACGGGACCGTGGGGCGGCAGGTGGAACTCGGTCTGACGGGCCAGTTTGGGCCAGCGGGGATAGATCAGTTTGATTTTCATGGTACGACCTTTAGAGAATTCAGCGGCTGCGCCTCCACCAACGTCAGCGTCAGGTTGTAGCCCAGCATGCCGTGGGTCTTGAGCTGCATATGCGCCGGAACCGGCATCCTGGAACGGTCCGTTGGCAGCGCATCAGTGGTCAGGGTTTTGGTCAGCCCACGGCCCGGGCGGTAGCAGCGCATTTCCCATCCGCCGTCGGCCGTTTGCACCAGATCGCGGGTTTCGCCGTCCGCCAGCCGGTATCGGCAGACAGGACGGCCGTCGTCCAGACGCCCGACGGACTGCCGGGATACGGGCGGAGTCAAAAAGATCAGGCGGATATCGTCCACCAATCCCTGGGCAAAGCCCTTGTTGTCAAAGGGCGGCAGGGCCCGCAGAACGGTCATGCGGCCATCCCAGCGGGCCTCGAAAAGCACCAGGCCTTCCAGGGTCATCAGCGCGCAATGCAAATCCGGTGGGGTCAGTTGGACGACGCCCATGAGGGTCATGGCCGAACGGCCGGGCGGCGTGGCCTCGATAATATGCACGAATTGCCAGCCGTCCCGGGCAAAAAACGACGCGCAGGCCGGCGGCGGCCCGGCCAAAGGCGATAGCTTCGGCAGCCGGGCACATGCCGTGGTCAGGCAAAGACAAAACAGAAGCGCGAGCCCGACCGGTTTCATGGCACCTTGCGAAACACATCTATGGGGATGGCCCGGTTGAGCACCGTCTGCGAGAAATCCAGCTCCGTATAGGCCTCCTCACCCTCGATGATGCGGACTTGGCGGATCACTCCCGGCTGGTCGTCCAGCACCAATTCGATACGCTGGAGCACCTCGGCAAAGGCTTTTTGCTTGGGTGTCAGGATGATCCGGCGACCGGCTTCCAGGCGGGCGTCGAACATGGAATTATCGTCGAAGCGGCCGGCCAACCACTGGGAGATCTCCTGGAACACGACCTGCATGGCGTCCAGGCCCGCACCCGTCTCCTCACGGAAAGCGTGGGTCTGGGTATCCTGGGTGAACCGCCGCACCCGGCCGTCATCCATGAGGAGAATGCTGCGGATGGGCGTCAGGTATTCCCAGCGCAGCGATCCGGGGGTCTGATAGAACAACTTTCCCGTGGCGACCAGGGGACGGGCCAAAATGGGCAGGTGCTTGGTCTGGGTGAAGGCGGTCTCCACCGACGTCACCGTGCCGGCCGCCGCACGAATGCCTTCCCAGGTGTCCGCCCAGCCCAGGCACAGACCGACGCAAAAGACAAGGGCGATGGCGATCAGCCGGGGTCGCAGTCCGGTACTTCGCAAGTTAGAACATCCCTCCGTTAACACTGATCGTCTGGCCGGTGAGGTAGGACGCATCCGTTGAGCAGAGAAAGCGCACCACCCGGGCCACCTCCGCGGGTTCCCCCAGGCGGGCCATGGGGATGAGGGCCTTGATTTTCTGAATCGGGGCGTCCTGGATCATGGCGGTCCGGATCAGGCCCGGGGCGACCACGTTGACGCGGATGCCCAGGCGGGCGACCTCCGCCGCCACCG
>NZ_BBCC01000148.1 GCF_001311845.1 Desulfosarcina cetonica JCM 12296
AATTTTTCTACAATTAGCAATTTTCGGGCTACGGGGTCAACCTGTTAGCGTAAACGATATTGGGGTTTGTTTAGATATAATCCTTTATTATTCGCTCGCCCCCCGTTCAGCCCGAACCTTCATCAGAAACAACAATCCGATGATCAGAGGTAATGCATGAACGCACAAAACATAGACCGCTTGGGAAACGATTGTTGCCCATTGGATGCGAAATGCCGATATCCAAACATTGCATATCCGGAAAATGATTTGAAACAGAGTCGCCATGGAAAATCCGTAAAACAACCAGCACAACCGAGTTGAAAGTTTTGCCTTCTTGACCGCGAATAGCAGTCCAACCAAAGTGATGAAGCTGAAAGTTTGGTAGTAAAAGAGTGGGTGCGCGGAATGGTGAGGGTATATGATGCAGCGGAAAACAATTTTTCGACAAAACCGTCTATAACTTTTTGATATGCTCTGTTTAAAGGCAGCCAGAGAAGAAACGGCAGGCAGGAGAAAAGAAGGAATCTCAGGAAATAGCCTGCCGGACCGTCGAAAGCATCGGGGTCGGACGCCCACCGGCACCAGAAAAGACAGATGAAGACAACGGTCGCCAGCATGCCCAACTGGCCCAAATAGATATGGGACACTTCGAATAATTTCAGGGAATAACGGCCGATCATCGTTACCGCTGCGACCCGGATAATATTGACGCTTAAAATCATGGCCACGCCTGCCCCGAAGCCAACCCATTTTTGAGGGCGGCCCGTCGGAAAGGCGTAAATAAATGCGGCATAAAGGGCGATCAAATGAACAGCCGAACATTCGGAAATGACATTAACGCTGAAGTCGCCAAGGCTGATATGCGTGCTCCGGACAACCGGATCGGTTCCCATAAGCCTTATGAGGTTCCCCGCCAAGCTTGCCGTGAGTTGATTGAGGGGCCTGTACCAGGGTTCCGGGATCAGGCTGACGGGGATGACGGTCAGGGCGGCCGCCATTAGAAACGTCCATGCGAATGAATTCAACGCCTTTCGGGCCTTGGGACTATTGTTTATAGAATTACGGAGCATCTATGCAATTTTTCCACGAAAAAAAATAACATAACTTTCAATAGAGTAAATTATCTTTTCAATGTTTATGGGTTTTTCTGATGCCCGAAACCAAACCGAGGACGTGATGGGAAGCCGAAACTATCAGTTCTAACCGCTCAGCTTCGAGATCCTCAAAACGGCCTCCGAGATCGACGATATCTTCGAGCTGCACGACCGGTTGATCGCCGCCACCACCAGATATCTCGGTCTTCCCCTGATTACCAACGATCCGCTTATTATCCAATGGTGGAGCAACTTATAATTTTATGGCTGTCCCCTTTAATCCCAACCTGGCTTTTCAGGATTAATCATCAACCGGACCATAAAAGTCAAAGCTGATATTTTCACATAAGCATGATATTCTGGACAATATATCTCTGGACAATATTGGTCCGCCATGGCCTGTTGCAGAAGCCCAAAAACAAACAATATCCACTCGGGTATCTGAATCTTCTATATATTTAACCAAATTTGCTCTCACCGGTTCAAGCTGTTCAACAAGTTGCTTTAAATGGAGTTCTAGGCTTGTTGATTTAACCTTTTCTTTTGATTCTAATGACCATATTCCAGTTGGCCGTGTAATTTTTCCTCCACGACTGTTAATCTCATCACCTTTCATACATGAAAAACTCGGACTAATATGCAACTGATTTGTGATTTCGACTGGATCAAGGAAGTCACCGCTTATCCTAAATCCGGCGTATGTTTCATCACAATTTGGATTTTCTAAATGTTCGTCTTTCATATTGCTTTCACCTAAAAGTTAGTTCGTCAAAAACGTTCCCTATATATTCGCCGCTTTTCTGACTGAAGACATTACCAGATCTTGTTATGTTAACATTATCTCTTCCGCCGTGACCGGCATTATATTTTATTTTATGAATAGATTCTCTTAGACGGTGTCTATCGATACCTAATCTGTTGGCAAGGTCTTTGTTAACCTTTTTTCCTCGAAATATAATAGGGTCATCATCGTCAGGATCGGGCATTCCTGGTGTTGATTCTGAACCACTTGATTGGCAACTATCACCGTTACCTTCGCCCATCCACCAATCTGCGATCGAACCGATTCCGTAGCCTAAAGCACTTCCTAATGCGGCGCCACCAGCCAACTCGGCAGGAGTTGCTAATATATTCAGGCCACCAGTGGCTGCATCCACAACAATCGATCCAGCAGCAACTATTCCCGTTCCCGCTATTGCACCGGATGCAGCATATTGTTCCGCATATTTTAGCCCATACGGATCAACCAGATTAACCGGATTACCACCTACGTAATTGTATAGATTAATCCCCCCAGCCAACCCAATCGGGTCAGCCGTCAGGTACCTTCCGGTAGCCGGATCATAATACCGATGGTAGTTGTAATGCAGTCCGGTTTCGGCATCAAAATATTGGCCCGCTAATATTCGGATGGACTTTTCGAGCCCCTATAGTGCTGTTTTCAAAGAGCGAAATGCGAAAGATAAGGATGCGGCCATATTGTTATTTAATTAATGGCTATATAATTTGTGGGTTTGAGAATAAATCTTTTATCGAATCTACCCATGTCAATCCCTTAAAAACCAACCTTTTTGATATATGGTGGGACAACCATAGTCCTAATCCTATACAAAGAAACCAAACTGCTGAAAAAAGATTAGTACTTTCGATAGGATCAGGCAGAAAACTTTCTAATAAAATGTATAGGAAGATCAAACTGAAAAAATGAATGTTTAAGATTAAGATATATTTTATAATTTTCATTTAAGAAATAGTTCTATAAATTCTATTGGTTTGAAAGTCCATTAACATTGTATAAAAATTTTCCAAATTCTTCTGCAATTATGCTTTTATTTATCGTTCCTATGTCACTATTGATTCTTCTTGATATAGTAATCCATGTTTCATTCTTAATCCCGCCTGAAACGAAGTTATTGATTTTATCCCTGAGCTCATTAGAATCATCGCTCGCTTTAATTCTGTATTTCTTAAAAAAATCAGATAAACCGTAATTTTTTTCATCGCAACCAAAATAGGCATCTTCGGCACTTCTCGACAATAATTCAAGTGCCCAATAATTCATTTCGGCGATTTCAGCTCCACCAAATGCAAGCAAGTGAATAGCAAAATTCTTTATTGCCGCTGGATCTGCTGGTGTGGAAATTCTATTTAATTTCCTTTGAATTGCACTTTCTGTTACTTCGGAAACTGTAAAAATACCTCCGGCGCCCTCTATAGCAGGTTGGAAAAAACCATGTGCGACAAGTCGTCCCCCAGAAGCTAAAGCACCATTGAAATATTTCCACTCAAATAAGCCGAATGGATCAACCAGATTAACCGGATTGCCACCTACATACGAGAATAGGTTGATCCCACCAGCCAAACCAAAGGGGTCCGGAGTAAGGTACCTTCCGTTGGCCGGATCATAATACCGGTGGTAGTTGTAATGCAGTCCGGTTTCGGCATCAAAATATTGGCCCGCTAATATTCGGATACGCTTTTCGAGCCCCATAGAGCTGTTTTTTGCCCCCGGGCGCGGGATCGCATGTCAAAGAGCCATCCCCAGGCTATGCGATATTCGCCGGGGGCTCAAGGGATTATCGATGTTTAATGAGTAACGACGGATGCGAAAAAAACGGCCGTTAAAGGAAAGAAAAAACTCCTTAACAGCCGTTTGTCAGTTTTTTATGTGAGACTTATATTTTTATTCCTGTTTGCTCCCAGTTTGCCCATCTCTGATTTCATATATCGTTTCAATATTTTTAAAGCATTTAGCACATTTCCCATAAATTGAAAGACGGCCCAATTCATCTAATCCACCTTCATAATTGGTAATTATCGTTGTCTTATCGCAATTTTGACACCATACATTTGTTAAAATTGATTGCTGTATTTCATTGGGGATATTATCCCATAACAATTGCGCTTTTGGTGTAAAGTATCCTTGAATTATTCCATTCCATGCTTTGGGTTTTTGTTTTTCAACACCTTCAAAGTTCAAAAATACTTTTTCTATACTTTCCTTTGGGTATGAAATATAATCTGACCAAACATCGAATCGATTATGAGGATACCATAATAGTTGTAATAGAGCTTGGTATATATATTTTTTATGTTCTTCTTTAATTTCTTTGTGATAATTCCATCTATTTAAAAAACTTACATATTCAGACGGATCAATTCCCGTTAATGTATGGATCAATTTTTTTGGAATGAATGGTCCGTATATTAATGCATTGATGCATTGATGAATTGCCTTTTTTTGGTCTTCTGACAGTTTATTAAGATCCATTACAATAGAATCCTTTTTTACTTCAAACTCCAAAAATAACTCTCTCCTCGATCAGGCAAATAGCTTGTTGAAGGATTTCCTGGAGTTGGATTTTTTATTGATAGCCTTCCAGTTAATCTGTCGAAATAGGCTCTCCGTCCATCTAATAAATCGCGAACTGTACCATCTTTTGTTGCTCTATTCATTGACTCTTTAATTACCTGACGGATTTCATCATTTGACCATCCCTTAAAACGTCCTCTCTCTTTTGCATGTTCCGCCATTTCGTCAAGTTGCTTATCATCTTCAGGATCATCTCCATTTGGACATGAACCGCCAGGATCAATATTTGGGTTAGGGGCGTCATTAGAATTCGAATCTGATAGCCATTTAAGTGCCTTAAGAGGATTTTCAGGATTAAGAGTTGATGTTTTCCATAAAGCATCGGCTATCTGCTTATTTGCTTGTTGTGACTGATTGTAATTCGCTGCTCCGACCCCGAGCCCTGAACTCATGCCTGAGGATATCATCGCGGCAGTGACTGGGTCTAAACCGTATGGATCAACCAGATTAACCGGACTGCCACTTACGTAATTATAGAGGTTAATCCCCCCAGCCAACCCAATCGGGTCAGCCGTCAGATACCGCCCGGTAGCCGGATCATAATACCGATGGTAGTTGTAATGCAGTCCGGTTTCGGCATCAAAATACTGGCCCGCAAACCGCAAATTATTCTCGACCGAACCGACGGCAATGTCAACCTCGCCAAAGGGCAGGGCGTCGGCGGCCCACACCACATTGGCATTTGCGTCGGTTATGCGTTGGGGCGTGCCCAGGTGGTCGGTGTGGTAATAATAAACATCCGCGGCCGTGTGACCGAACGCTCCGGCGAACACCTGCAGGTCGGTCGCATCCACATTACCGTCGCCGTTGAAGTCGCTGTCGCAGGCATCGCCGCTGCAGCTTGGACCGAAATGCGAAATGAACAGGGCAAGGTCCTGACCGTCGATGTCGCCGTCGTCGTCCTGATCGCCGGTACGGGTGACGACCATGGCCAGGGGTTCATCGTTGAGGTAGACGTAGGCGCGATAAGTCTTTCCGCCGTCGGTGGTTTCACCGACCAGGTGTCCGGCAATGTTATAGTGGTACGCGGTCGTGACGCCGCCGGCCACCTTGGTCATCCGCCGGCCGTCGGCGCTGTATGTGTAGGCGCCGAGGACCGCCCCGCCGTCCTCGACCTGGATCAATCGGTTGGCCTGGTTGTAGGTCAGGGTGCGGGTTCCGTAGGTGACGATGTTGCCGTTGGCATCGGTGGCAATATCCACGCTTTCCGAACCGGTGATCGTATCCAGCCGGTTGGTGCCGCTCTCATAGGCGAAGGTCTCCGTGGTGCTATCGATGGAGCGGGTCAGGCGGTTGCCCGTGTCGTCCAGCGTATAAGCGATGGTCCCCAGAATCCCGCCGGCATCGGTGAGCCGGTACAGGTCGTCATACCCGAAGCTCTGGCTGCGGGTGGAGTTCAGGTTGTCGGTCACCGTGGTGACGTTGCCCACCAGATCGAAGCCGTAAGTCCGGTCCTGGATGCCGGCATCGACATCGGCGGATCGGCGGTAGAGCAGATCGAAGGACCGGTTGACGCTGATGCCGTTGCCCAGGGTCATGGTCTGGAGGGGACCGAAGGGTAGATAGCCGGCACTGTTGGCCAGCACGGTATCGACCCCGTCATAGGTGGCGGTCACCTGGCTAACATCGCCGGCGGCATCCCGCTGCCAGACAACCTGCATGCCGTTGGGATAGGTCATCTGGACCAGCAGGCTTACAGCATCATAGGCATAGCCGGTGGTATAGGTCACACCGTTGATGGTTTTCTCTTCGGAAACCAAATTGCCGGCCTCGTCCCAGCCATAGGTGTAGCTGCCGCTGGCATCGGTCATGCCGGTGAGCCGGCCCATGCCGTTGGTTCCCTGGTCATGGGTATAGGTCACGTCCTCGGTCGCATCCGGGTAGGCGATCCCGGTCAGCCGGTACTCGTCGTCATAGGCGAACGTGATGGTGATCCCCTTTGCATCGGTCTTCGAGACCAGGTTGCCGGCGGCATCGAAGGCAAAGCGTGTCGTCCCGGTATCCGGCGAAACGGTTTCCACCGTGCGACCGAGGTCGTCGACCCCATAAGTGGTGGTGTGGGATCCGGGATCGGTCATCGATATCAGGTTGCCTTGGCGGTCATAATCATAGCCGGTGGTGACAGTCCCAGGCTGAACCATGCTTTCCGGCCGGTTGAATAGGTCATGGCCAAAGGTCGTGATCTTGCCTTCCGGATCGGTGACCTGGCTCGGGTTGCCCATGGCATCGTAGGCGTATTCGAAGAAGCTGTCGTCCGGATTGATCCGCTTCCACAGCTTGCCCGGCCGGTCCGGGTACTGGTAATCGAAGCGCTCCAGGTAGATCTGAACATCCGAGGGCAGGTAGTTGCCGGTTTCGATCACATTGCCCTGATCGTCGTAATCATAGCCGACTTTATTGCCCAGGGCGTCGGTGATGCCGGTCAGCCGGCCGTACACCGACTCATAGGTATAGGTGAGGCTCATGCCATTGGGCAGGCTGACCGTATCCGGTTTGCCGGCCAGGGTGTAAGTGACGCTCGTAACGGCGCTGTCCCACAACCGGGTCAGGGTGGAAAGCCGCCCCCGACCGTCATAGGTGCAGGCGACGGCATTCTGGTTGGGGTCTGTGGCCTGTCCGGGACGGCCCATGGCGTCATAACCGCTGAAGGTGGTGGTGCCCGAGACTGGCCGCGTAACGGTCAAGAGATCGCCGGTGGTCGAATCGTAACCAAAGGCCGTGGTATCCGCCGTGCCGGTTAGCGGGCCATCGACGCTGAGTAATTGGCCGTGGGCATCGTAGTCTAAGCCGGTGATGGATTCCACGGACACGACGGTACCGGTTGCGTCCTGGGTATAACCGTTGATCACCAATCGATAAACCCGGGAGGTGACGCTCTCGTTGGGCACGGTGTTGCCGTCGTCATCAAAGTCCCAGGTGGTGACTTTGTTGCCTGTGCCCAGGACGCTGGCCTCCGTGCGGGTCAACGGCAGATTGAGCGTCGGATGCCAGGTGGTGGTGATGGTTCTTGCATCGGCGGTACCGGCGGCCTGAACGGTCGTACCGGCATTGCCCCTGTCGTCAAAATTGCTGAACTGGTCGATCCGGCCATTGGCGTATTCGATCTCGGTCACATTCAAGTTCTCATCGTACTCCCAGCGGATCGGCTCCTCGACACAGGTGCTGCAGCCGGACTCGCCGGTCACGCTGGCGATGCGCTTGCGGCCGGTGATGGTGGCGAGATAATAGGTCTTGGATGCGCCGTAGGCATCGGTGACGATGACGGCATCGGGAGTGGTGTCGTAATCCATGGTAACGCCCCGGCCGTCCCCGGTCACGTTGGCGTAACAACGATCCTGGGCGTCGTAGGACCAGGTGGATAGCAGATGACCGGCGGCGTCGGTTTTTTGAGTCAGGTTGTTTGGGTCGCCATTCGTGTCGTTGTATGCATAGACAAAACCCGATCCGTCGGCGAGAGTCACCGTGGTGAGGTTGCCGTCGGCATCGTGGCCGTAGGTCACCTGGACGCCGCCGTCGACGGCACCTGAGTAAAGATGGATGGTGGTGAGCAGTCCGTTGGTATAGCTGAATTCCAAGATGCGGCCGCTGGCTTCGTCCAGCACGCTGTCCAGCAGGCTGGGATCGTTGGCATTGTAGGTCAGGGTCTGGCGGTTGCCGTTGGGGTCGTCGACATGGAGTAACTGGTAAGTGCTCGCGTCAAAGGTGTAGGTGCGGCCATCCTCACGTTGCCAGATGTAATCGCCGGTAGCGGATGAAAGCTCCGTCCGCTCACCGAACACGGCAGTAATGTCGCCGGTGGACGAATCCTCGCTGAAGTAGCGTCCGAAACCGGTTTCATCCACAATCACGAGATAATCGGACTCGGGGAGCAGGCGGATATTAAACCCATGGGTCCAGCCGTAGCCCATGGGGCTCGAATCTTCACTCTGGCTGTTGTAAAAACGTTTGAAGGTCAATCCGCCGGCGAAGGGAGAATTAAACCGGAGATCTTTTTCCGATTCTATTTTGTTGCCGGTATAGATGGATGTGGGGTTCCCCTTCTCGGAAACAATGGCGCAGGCCAGCATCGGCGCCTTGGGATCCCGCCCTTGATCCAAGTAAAGATGACGGCATCCATCCGAGGCGTTTCCCTTGATCGCCGGACAGCTGTCGAGGCAATCGATAACACCGTCATCATCAGTATCATCTGTGTTCTCGGCAACGCCGCAGCCACAGATCCCGGGCTCGGTCTTCGTGGCATCGTCGGGGCAGTTGTCGTTACAATCCGGGGTTCGATCGCCATCCGCATCGTATGGCACCGTTAGCGGATCGGCACAGGCGCCGCATCCCCAGACAAAATTGCGTTCGACCGTGCTGTAGGGAAAATACCGGATCAGCTGAAGGTATTCACCCTGGTAGTCATCGGGGTTGGATGCAGGGCAGGAACCATAAATGGCGTAATTTGAGGCCCGCAAATGGTCAGAATAGCTGTTTTCAAAATCGGTAATGGCCGACTGGGCGTCTTCATACGTCTCGTAATAATAAAACGATCCGGCCGCATAACCGGAACCGGCGGACGCCATGACAACAAAGAAGACAACCATTTTAAGAAAAAAGATTCGTGCCGGCGTATTCCGGATGAGCCCTTTTTCTCACTCATAACAGCTACCCCAATGAGTAAAATTATCGCCATCAGAATGCCAAACGCATTGAGGGCCGGCACGGCTGTGGCTGCCGGGTGGTCGCCGGCATCGGCGGGATCGTATCCGGCCAGCAGTTCCTCGCCATCCAGAAAACCATCACCGTCGGCATCCGCATCCAAGAGGTTGTTGGCCTGTCCATCGTTGTCGATATCGCAATCCCAGCAGCCGCCGCAGCCCAGGCCGGAGCAGTCCAGGGCATCCCAGGCGGCCAGCTCTTCGCCGTCATCGATGCCATCGCCATCGGTGTCGGCCAGAGACGGATCCGTGCCGTATATGCCGGTCTCGTGACTGTCGGGCAGGCCATCCAGATCCTGATCGCTCAGAATCGCAATGGCGGCCAGGTCGCCCAGGTTGGTGGGCTCGTCCACCGTGCCGGTGATGGTGACGAAATTGGCGAAGGTTTTGGCCGGGTGCTCGGGATGATAGTTGGCCAGGTCAACATGGATGTTGCTCGATCCGATTTGGAGCCCCTCGAAGGTAATGCTTCCCAGCAGGACCTTGCCGGAAAGCCCGGTGGTGGTTGATCCCATCATGCGGCCGCCGACCATGGTGACCGTGCCGGCGGTGTTGTCGATCTTTACCGCCGGTTCACTGATCTGGTCGGCCGTGGTTCCGGGATCGCCATCCGGGTCCAGAATAAATCCGGTCGTCGGGTCCTGATTTTTGGTTGCCGTGATTACCCTCAAGATATCCGGATCAAAGGTAACGGCAACGCCCATGCTAATCAGATCGGAGGCGTCGTCGGCATAGATCGCGATTTCAAACTGGCTTTGCTCGGCGACCTCCGGGTTCGATGTCTCAATGCTGACCTCAAGGGCCTGCGATCTGCCCACCGGCAACAAAAGCAAGCTGACCAACACCATGGCAGAGGCCAGCCAAGAACCCATTCCGAATCCCACGTCTTTTTTCCAATCGTGCATGCCATAAGCCTTTCTGTTGGTCGTCTATCACCCAGGTCTGAAATACAAGAAGCCCGAATCGCGAAGGAGACGACTGCATGGCGATTCGGCTTCTTGGTCCGCAAGAAAAACATCTTGCGCCAACAAAGGAACCGATGGAGCAATGCTGAAAGAGGTATCTAATGGTACGATATGGAGACAATTCGATCTCGTTGAACGTAGATCATTGTTGCCGATAGATTGTTAGTTGGTCGTTAGAGGTTAGCTCACGAAACGGAAAAAGTTTTCGCCAAGGGTATTGCCATTTTCCCCATATCTAAACAAACCCCATATTGACCACGATACGGCGGATTTTGCAGTGGAAAGCATTCGGCGATGGTGGGAAATCCCGACATGTGGGTTATGATTTGAGATTTTAAATGATTCCGGGCACCCCTATCGATGCCTGCAGTGTTCTTAAAAACGCGGCTGCCGAACAAACAGGACCGTCCGAAAATCATGGGCGAACGAGGCCTGGCCGCAACTGTCATCCCCGCAATCGCTGAGGTTGATGGCGTGATCGCCGCGTTTGAAATAGACATCAAACCCACGGCCACCGCGCTTCGACCGGTCGACAGCCAGCACCCGGTCATCCGTATAGGCCTTGATTCCTGCAGGAGCCTGGCAAGGTTGGATTGATCCTCGGGCAGATCGGATTCCGGCAGCACCTGCAGTTTTCCGGTACCATCGACCCTTGCAAGTTTGGCCTGGTTATCCGCATAAATCAGCCCCATGAGCGTACCATCCGTAGTCACCCCCAAGAGTTTGATCCAGTAACCTTCAGCGTTAACCATCTCGGTGGCCTGAAAATCATCGGTCAGTTTGACCACTACCCCCTCTTGCAGGGCATAGACGGTTTTGCCGTCCGGATGCATCACCGGCCAGGCCAGATGATTCAGCTTTCCCAACCGCTTCGGTTGGGATGCCTGACCGGCGTCATCGATTCGCACCGACCAAAGTTGTCCCGCCTGGACAACGCTATTGCCCAGCGAGCCAATGGATTCAAAAGCCATATGCAGCTGGTCGATTAACGCTTTGAAAAAACTTTTCTGGGCGCCTTTAACGCCATCCGATACGGTGGTGGCCATTTGTCTCTCCAGGTTGTTTTCAACGCTTGACGGGGACGCCAACGCGATCCGTTGCGTCGCTAAACGGTTGACGAATTGACGCAATGAGATGACCGCTTGAACCGAATGCCCATAAAGATCATCATGTTTAACGATGGTCAATGACGGCAGGCCTTTGGAATCATTACCAAACAAGGTTTTGTGATCCTTGGTGTGATCCACGATGCCGATGGGTTCAACCATGTTTTTAACGGCCTTCGGCACGTCGGCCAACACGCGCACTTTACGATCGGCAAACAAGGCGCCATGGTAAATGGGCAGGATGAAAACAAAAAGGGCAAGCACGAGATAAAGGCCCCAGGTCAACGGGTCCGGAGGAGAAGAAAAGCGCGCCTTTAACCAATAGACGGATACCATTGTCACAAAGACCAGCCCAAAGGTAAACAGTACGCCATAAGCCGTTTGCGTCCCCATAACCGCCCCCATCAGTTTGGTATTCGGCTGCAATGCGCCGGGATCGAGCAGCAGCCCCTTGATGGCGAGAATTTTCAGTGAAGCCAGCGCCACCATGGCCAGCACAATCAGCAAAAACCACTGCCCCAAGCTAAGCCAGAAAGAAGACAGATGCCCGCCGAGCCATTGTCTCAAAAAGTGGATCCCCAGGAAAACCGGACTCAGGCATAACGCCACGACAAGCGTTACAAAAACAAATCGAAAACCGGCAAACACATAGGCTTCGTCCACGAGCGTGAACCCCGGATCGGTTCCCAGTGCATTGGCCCGGGCGCGCAAGACAAGATATCCCGAGATATAGGCGACCGTGGCGGCTGTGCCCAGGATGGTGGCGAGGTTTTTGACGTGATCTATCATCTCCAATAGAGTGCCTTTGCTAATAGGGACGGATTCGTAAGAAGCCCGATATCGGCGTTACGCGAATCCTTTGGATCAGCGACTTTTTACGTGTGCATCAATAGGGTTTTACTTCCCAAACACCTGCGGTCCTGCCCAGAAAAAGGGATTCGATGGCCCTTTTTGAATCATCATGCGCATCGCATCGGCCGCGGCCAACGCCGGAGATCGGTTTTTTGAGGCGAGTGACCGATAAAACGTCTCCATCCAATCCGCATGGCTTTCCGCCCTGACCCGCCAGCGACTCAACACGAGGTTATCCGCGCCACCGGCCAGCACGGCCCAGGAGATGCCGGAGAACTCGTTGGAGATGCGGGTCTGAACTCTGGCCCCTTCACAGGAGCTGAAAACCGCCAGCCTCGTCTTTCCCCAATCCGCGGAGAGCAGTTCGGCGGCCGTGATGGACCGTCGCACCGGCATCGCTGTTATCTCGATGGTGGACTGCAACGGGTCTTCGGTGCTGTATTGGCCGTGCAAGAGAATGTGCATATTGGCATTGCGCTCGATCAAATTGAAAATATCATCCTTGGACAATGCGGCGGAAGCGACGGCGTTGACCTCAAGATCGCTTAGGGCACCCATCTTTGAAATCTCTTTGGTTTCGTTTTCAATCATCGGGTCATAGAGCGCTGAAATCGCCTTCACCGGAAGTACTTCCCTTTCTAAGGCATTCACGGCAAAGGTGGCACTGGGGGCGTAGGAAACGGCAACATCCTCGATCAGGAACCGACCGGTTTGGGCATCTATCAGCGCCTCGAAGGGAAGCCCCACCAGCACGCCTTGGGGGATGATCAGAATCTGCTTTTGCTTGAGATGGGTCATAAACGGCTTGACCAGATAGGTGTGCAACTCCCACGCGCTACGAGTGTCAAAGGCACTGTGACCCGCATCGCCGATGGACTGGCTGAGTTTTTGGATTTTGTCGGTCAAGGCCACCTCGCAGAAAGACCGCCTTGACGTCATCGTGATCCGGGGTGACCAGCCAGACGATGACGTTGGTGTGCGTCACCCAGTAAAGCAATACCGGGATGCCGGCTTTTTTGACGGCATGCCGGAATGTTTTCAAATCCGCCATCACCAATTTAGGGTCGGACAACTTTTCGATGATCCGGGTTGTCTCCGGCTGACGGAGCAAATCGGCCTGTTGCCCGCGAAGGGCGCTGATGGCGTTCAAGCGCTCGGCCGTATGGTCACTGTCCATGCCGGCGATGGTCGCTTCCACGAGAAGATTTTCCTTGGCGCTTAATTGAGAACTCAACCCGACGAGATCGGATAGGACACGGCGTTCGGCCGGGGTCAGTCGGGCCTGCTCGATGGCGGTGGACAGCACCCCCAATCCGTAGGAGCGCATGGATTCGAAGGCGACAAAGGCATCGTTATACTGGTTGAATGATAGAAGTCGGGTGGCCAGATCGCGAATGATCTCGACACGATTTTCCAGAACGGTTCCGCGCTGCCGGATGTCGAAAAGACTGGCACGCTCCTCTCTAAGCAGTTGGCTGGCTTGCTGAAAGAATTTGAGCGCCGTTTCAGCGTCGCCCGCCAAATCGGCCTTGAGACCGAGAAGATAAAGCGATCGTGGATCATCGGATTCAGCGCCTGGCACCACCATCCCGATCAAGGCTTGCAGCATCGCGTTGCCGGATAAAGTCGATGCGCCGGCCTCGAATTTATCATTGACCAAGACGTCTTCCGGTCGCTGGGCCTGAAAAACGCCATATTGGCTGATTTTCTCAAACGAGGCCTTTTGCCCGATCAGCATCAGGCGCATATCCAGCCGTTTGTTGAACCCAGCCGTTTGGTTTTGTAAAAAACGCCAGCCAAGGATCTGGGCAATCTTCTCGGCTTCGCTGTAGTGTCTTCCGGCCGCTTCCACCGCGCGCCGGCAGGCCCCATACGGATCCTGTTCGTCAAAGGACTTTGCATCGATCAGTTTACGGTAATCACAGCTCTCGGCCAATTTTTGCAAAACATCGCCCGTGTCCAGGTGGGCATAATAAAGATCGCTCTGACTTTGGGCAAACTGGATGGCGTCCAGGCCACTAAGCAGCGCGGCGCCGAGTTCTCCCCGACCGGCATTTAATTGGGCATTGTAATCGGCCAGATCATACTGTTGTTTTTCCGTGGGATGTTCGCCGGCGGCATGCACTGCCTGGTCAAAGGCGGCCGCCGCAGCCCCATGATTGCGCGTCCCATAGGCATGGGCACGGGCAATGCCGATGCATGCGTTAAATTCAACCGCCTTGTTTTGCGTCTGTCTCGCCAGCCTCACCGCCTGCTGGAACGTGGCGATGGCGGGATCGAACCGGTTGGTCAGGCGTTGCAGGGTGGCCAACTCGAACAAAGCCTGGGCCCGGATATTGGCATCGGATTGATTCACAAGCCGTTGAAGCGCGCTTTCAATTTCTCTCGCGCGGGCCAACTGTTGCTCACCGGTTGCGCGAAAATGATCGATGTACGCTTCCCTGGCCTTGCGCAGGTTTTTGACCGTTTCAGAAGGATTGGCATGCGAATTGGACATATGTCCTCCAATACCAATGAAAAGAAGAAAGAAACACAAAATACGGGTGGCGGCAGTCCAATGCCGAAAATCGCATGGGATTTTTTTGAGCGCATTTCATCCCCCTTGTCGGGTTAGAACCGTCGCGCGACATCGATTCTCATGAGGACCGGGTCATGGCGACCGGGGATTGTCGCCCATCCCCGAACTGGTAAAGACGCCGCCTCGCGGAAAACGGGCACCTGCCCCATCATGGAGGTCGCGCTGAATGTCGTTCAGGTCGCTGATCATCGCTTCGACCGACTCGGCAGCAAAGATGCCTTCCAGAAAGCGCTGCACTTCCCGCATGCGGACCTCGGACTCGACGATGGTAAACCGCGCCGGCCGGCGGGTGGCAATCACATCGGCATCCGCCGGATTCCCCACATGCTCACGGATTTCGTCCAGATACGCCACGGAGGTGCAGGCTTGGAAGAACAGCACCCGATAACGGTTGGGATCAAAACTGCCGCCCTGGACCATGTCGAGCAGATCGTGTTCCTCGTCGATGGCGACGCCGTGATGGCGGGCCTCTTCCACCCGGGTTCGGCGGCCGGCGGCCTGGAGGGCAGTGTCGATGCCGATGCGGAAATTTTCCAGCGGACTGGCCTTGGCGTCAAAATCGGGCCCCGAGCCATAACGGGCGTGACCATTGTAGATGGTGATCTCGTCATCTCTGAGCCCGTATCCGAATTCACGGGCGGCCCCGGCGGCGGGAACGACGAGGTTGATCCAGATGGTCACCTCCCGGCTCTGTTCGGCACCACTGGCATCGGTCCACGTAATGGTGCGCGTCGCCGTCCAATACTCGTTGCCCGACAGACCAAAAAGTTCAAGGTTGAACCCCTGCCCCTCCATCCAGGTGCGGAACCGCTCGGCCATCAGGGCCTCGACGGGTTGATCGGTCTCTTCGTATTCGTCTGGCTGCGTCTCACGGAGGACCGTTTCATCGGTGGCACCAATGGCCACGGTGATGTCCAACCGGCCGTCGGCCAGCAATCGGTCGTAATCAACGGTGTGCTCGTGCCGCTCGCCGGGCGCGGGGGCCACGCGATCCAGGACGGCCAGCGTGGCACCATCCAGTTCGTCTCCGGGCGAGGGACCGTATCGATCGCGAAACTGACGGATGGCTTCCACGGTCTCGTCCCCATACTGCCCGTCGACGCGGTACATGGGCAGCTCGAATCCCAGATCGACGAGCGCCTGCTGCACCTTGGACACGGCACCTCTACGGCCGTCATGATCCGACGAAAGCCGGGGCGTCCGACCGTCCAGGATCCGTTCCAGCGCGCGGTTTCCGGTAAAGCGGGGATTGCTCAGCACCGGCGTGGGGGCCTCGGCCTCGCCGGCATCGGTTTCATCCCCGGGAATTCGACGCACGACCGCCCCCCAGCCGGCCGTCTCGCCGCGTTGCTGGATCGTATGGGTTAGCTCGTGGGCCAACAGGTGCTTGCCCGCCGCTGTCTGGGGAGAAAACCGTCCACTGCCGAAATAGATGTCGCTCCCTAAAGTGAACGCGCGGGCGCCTATCTGTCGGGCCAAGCACGCCGCCTGGGCACCGGTGTGGACCCGAACACGGCTCAAATCCCGGCCCAGGCGCGGCTCGAAAAATGCCCGGCTCTCCGCCGGCAGGGGCTGACCGGTTCCTCGACGGCCGGCGATCGCCCGCTCGGCGCCCGGTGTCACCGGCAAACGGTCGCTGCCCTCGCTTTTGGGTTGGAGGAGTTCTTCCTCCTCTTCTTCTTCAGCCTGGCGCTGCAGATCAGGGCCGTTGGCATCGTAACCGACAGGCGTGGCTTGGGTCAGGGCCGCTTCTTCCAGCGGTTGGCGGCCCAAGGCCTCGTCCGGCATGCGCATCACCGCATCGGCCACCCGGTCCGCCTCCTGCTCGTAGGCGTCGTTGGGTGCCCCCACGGTCAATTTGGGTTGAATGCGGGAGGCGCCCAGGATGTGGCGAATCGTCCCGGCGTGCCGGGCGCGGTCAAGACCGTAAACCGGCGGCCGAAAGGGATGGGTCGACCGTGCCGGCAGTTTTTTCTTGGTTGGGGACGCAAACGTTCTCATCTGCCTTTCCTCCGTCTGACATTTTTCCGTTCACATTCATCGACGGCTGCTCTCGGCTGAAGCAGAAAGTCATTGCCGCAATGCGGCAAGTGAACAAGACGCCATCCGACCTAGCACGCCGCCAACGTGCCTGCCCCTGTCAACGATACGTAACGTCCCGATACAAAACCATCGGCGGTACGATACCACGTGTCGACACCCAGCACGGACGTCCCGTGGGTCTGACACAGCAGCGTCAGATCGGTTCCCCGTGGATACAGGCCGAGAACGGCCGACGACGTGTCCGGTGCGGCACGGTAACGCAGGGCCGAGGCGGTGACCACCCCG
>NZ_BBCC01000149.1 GCF_001311845.1 Desulfosarcina cetonica JCM 12296
GGGACTGTTTGCCGGCGAGGGCCACATCCCCCTGGCCTGCTCGCCCGAGCCCCAAAGCGCGGCCCCCATCACCGGCGCGGTGGAAAAATGCCAAGTGGACTTCAACCATACCATGCGCGTGACGCGCATCCGCGAGGAACCCCGCTCCACACGGCCCTATCCCGAAGCGGTCTGGGAAGCCATCGTGGCCCTGGGAGACCGCGTGGACGAGGAACTGACCGCGTCCGACGTGCGTCTGACCATGGGCGGCGAACCCACCTTTGTCTCCATCGACGACATGGATGGTGCCCAGTGGAATACCGAAGCCCTGGGCGAAGAGAAACGCATACTTGCCGAACGGCTGATCAAACAGCTACGCGAGCAGTGGGCGCCGGGCGGCTTGCTGCACTACGGGCAGGGCAAGTGGTATCCGGGCGAATCCCTGCCCCGCTGGGCCCTGGGCTGCTACTGGCGCACGGACGGCAAACCCGTCTGGCAGGACGATCGCTGGATTGCCGACACCGGCAAGGATTACGGGTTCGGCACGGCGGAGGCCAAACGCTTCATCGAAGCCCTGGCCGACCACCTGGCGGTAAGCCGTCGCTTCATCCGTGAAGGTTTTGAGGATGTGGCCCATTACCTGCTCAAGGAACAGGCGCTGCCGGTCAACGTCTCCCCGACCGACCCGCGTCTGGAAGACCCCGAGGAGCGGGCGCGCATGGTCCGCACCTTCCGCCGTGGCCTGGGTACGGTGTCCAGCTATGTACTGCCCCTGCAGTACGGATCGTGGAAGAGCGGCCCATGGCCATTTCGCGGTGACCACATGTATCTTTTGCCCGGCGACTCACCGGCCGGCCTGCGCCTGCCCCTGGAGTCCCTGCCCTGGGTCGCCAAGACCGATTTCCCCTATGATCACCCCCTGGACCCCATGGCCGACCGCGGCCCCCTGCCCGATCTTCACGAGGGCCAGCCGCATCTCAAAGGTGCCGATGCCGCCAAGCTGGGTGACGGGGTACAGCCTCAGCCCAGGCCCTTCGACACCCCCCGGCCGGTGGTCGGTGAATCGGCCGCCTGGGTGGTCCGCACGGCCCTTTGCGTGCAGCCACGGGAGGGACGCCTGTATGTTTTCATGCCCCCCATCGCCAGTTTGGAAGGCTACCTGGAACTGGTCGCCGCCGTTGAAGCCACCGCCGCGGAAACCCAACTGCCCGTGGTGCTGGAAGGCTACGTGCCGCCCCATGATCCGCGCTTAAACGCCCTTAAGATCACCCCGGATCCCGGCGTGATCGAGGTCAACATCCAGCCCATGCACAATTGGCGCGAAATGGTGGCAACCACCACGACCCTTTACGAAACCGCCCGCCAATGCCGCCTGGCAACGGAAAAATTCATGCTCGACGGCCGCCATACCGGCACCGGCGGCGGCAACCACATCGTCATCGGCGGCGCCACGCCGGCGGACAGCCCCTTTTTGCGGCGTCCGGACCTGTTGCGCAGCCTGGTGACCTTCTGGAACAACCACCCGTCCCTGAGCTTTCTCTTTTCCGGTCTCTTCATGGGCCCCACCAGCCAGCAGCCGCGCATTGACGAAGCCCGACACGACAGCCTCTACGAACTGGAGATCGCCTTTGCCGAACTGGACCGGCAGACCCTTCCCGGCCAACCCTGCCCCCCATGGCTGGTGGACCGTCTTTTCCGCCATCTCTTGGTGGACGTCTCGGGCAACACCCACCGCGCCGAGTTCTGCATCGACAAACTCTATTCGCCGGACAGCAGCGCCGGACGGCTGGGCCTTTTGGAGTTCCGGGCCTTCGAGATGCCGCCCCACGCCCGCATGAGCCTGGCCCAGCAACTGCTCATGCGCACCTTCGTGGCCTGGTTCTGGAAAACCCCCTACCGGCAGCCGCTGGTCCGCTGGGGGACCCGCCTGCATGACCGTTTCATGCTGCCCGAGCTGGTGCACCAAGATTTTTCCGACGTGCTCACGATTCTCGATCAGGCCGGCTTCCCGGTCCACATGGATTTCTTTCATCCCCACTTCGAGTTCCGCTTCCCCATCTACGGACGGGTGGTCTACCAGGGCATGGAAATGGAGCTGCGCCAGGCGCTCGAGCCTGGCACGTGCTGGGCGAGGAGCCCGGCGGCGGGGGTACCGCGCGTTACGTGGATTCATCGGTGGAGCGGCTGCAGGTCAAGGTCACGGGCATGACCGACGACCGCCACATCGTGGCCTGCAACGGCCGCCGCGTTCCCCTGCAGCCAACCGGCACGAAAGGTGTGTTCGTGGGTGGCGTCCGCTACCGGGCCTGGCAGCCGCCGTCCTGTCTGCACCCGACCATCGGGGTGCACACCCCCTTGACCATCGATCTGTTCGATACCTGGACCGGTCGGGCCGTGGGTGGCTGCACCTATCACGTTGGGCATCCGGGCGGCCGCCACCATGAAACCTTCCCGGTCAACGGCTGGGAGGCCGAGGGGCGACGGCATGCGCGTTTCTTCCCCGGCGGCCATACACCGGGCAATCCGGTCTTGATTCCGGAGGCGGAGGTCAATCGCGAGTTTCCCTACACCCTTGATTTGCGGCGCTGAACAGGATACATCCTCCTTCCGAGAAAACCGGTTGGCGCAAAGCCGGTTGGGTTAGAGGCTGTTTGAAAAGTCTCTTAGCGTGCCCTGCGGCCGGAATAAGCCCATACGCGTTCATCAAGGTATGCTTTATGACCGAACCTGACATGATGGGACCACCTTCCATGTTCGACGCCATACGTTTCCCCGGAGACACCTTCTGCGAGGCTTTCGATTCCTCCGGCATCGCTCGGGAACATTGGCAGCCGTTGATGAACGCCTTGGACGCCATCGCCCCCTCGGTTCTGGCCCAGCGCCAGGAACGGGTCCGGCGCATGCGCCACGAAGACGGTGCCACGTTCAACCCCTTTGACGATGCCGGCGGTCGGGGGGTCCCCTGGGCGCTGGACATGATTCCACTACCCATCACGGCAGCGGAATGGGCCGCCCTGGAAGCCGGGCTGATCCAGCGCGCCAACCTGCTCGAAAAGATCCTGAAGGATGTCTACGGCGCCCAAAACCTGCTCCACCAGGGCCACCTGCCGGCGGAACTGATCTATGCCAATCCCCACTTTTTGAGGCCTTGCCACGGCATCGAGCCGGCCGGCAACCGTTATCTGACTTATTATGCCGCCGATCTTTACCGTGGAACCGACGGCCGTTTCCACGTACTGCGCGATTACGGCAGCAACCCGGCCGGAATTGGATACGCCCTGGAAAACCGCATCGTCATCTCGCGGGTCTTCTCCGAGCTCTACCACCATACTCAGATCCGCCGCCTGGCCCCTTTCTTTCAGACCTTTCACCTCAGTCTGATCGAACGGGTCGCCCTGAGGCGCGAAAACCCCGGCATCGTGCTGCTCTCTCCCGGGCCGGACAGCCGCATCTACTTCGAGCACGCCCTGCTCTCGCGCTACCTCGGCTATCCCCTGGTGGAAGCCCAGGACCTGACCGTGCGCAACGGCGAGGTCTTCCTGAAAAAACTGGCCGGTCTGGAGCCGGTGGAGGCCATCTTCCGGCACATCGCCGATGACCGCAGCGACCCCTTCGCCCTGCAACGCGAGGCCAACAACGGGGTCGCCGGACTGATTCAGGCCTGTCGCGAGCGACAAGTCGAAGTGACCAACCCCATCGGCAGCGGATTCGTGGACACCCCGGGACTGTCGGTATTCTTGCCGGCGTTGGGCCGCCAGTTGGGGGAAGCGGATCTTCTCCTTGAAAACCATCCGGCCTGGTGGTGCGGTAACCCCGCGGACCGCGAGTATGTGTTGGCCAATCTAACGCAGCTCAACGTCCAGTGGGCCCTGGCACGGGGTGAACCCACCGATGGGCTGCCCGCCGATACCGCTGAATTGGCCGCCGCGATCCATGCCGAACCGCACCGTTTCATGGCCCGCGCACCGGTTCATCCGGCCACGGTGCCGGCCTGGAATCCGGACAGCGTCGGTCCCCGCTACACCCTTTTGCGGGTATTTGCTTGCGCCACCGCAGAGGGGTTTGCCGTCATGCCCGGCGGCCTGGCCATTACCGCCGCCGATGTGCCCACCCTTTTAGGAAGCACATTGGAACGTCAGCAGAGCAAGGACATCTGGGTTTATTCCGACCGGCCGGTGGCGCCCTTCAGCCTCATGCGCGGCCTGCAGACCGTGGCCGAGTTCAAGCGCGGCAGCGACCTGCCCAGCCGCGTGGCCGACCACCTCTTATGGCTGGGGCGCTACCTGGAACGCGCCGAAGGCCTGATCCGCCTGTTGCGCTCGGTTTTTCGTCGTCTTTCCGGCGAGACACGCCTGGTGGATATTCCCGAACTGCCCTTTTTGCTGAACCTTTTGCGCGCGGAGAACACCATTCCGCCGGCACCCGACAAAAGCAATCCCATCCCGCGCTTCCGGGAACTGACCCACCAGCTGAACGCGTCCCTCTATGAAAAAGAGCGTCCGGAAAGTGTCGTGACCCTACTCAAGCAGGTCCAAAACGCGGCCAGAAACGTACGCGACCGGCTATCCCTGGATTCCTGGCGGGTGATCAACCGACTGGATGTTTTTACCGACACCGCGGCCGGCGATCCCCTGGACCTTTTGGACGACACCCTTTTCACCTTGAGCGCCTTTTCCGGTCTGGCCATGGAAAGCATGACCCGCGGCCTGGGCTGGCGCTTCATGGACATGGGCCGACGCATCGAACGGGCCATCAACCAAACGTCCCTGATCCGCCTTGGGTTGCCACGCGTATGCGCGGATTCGCGTAGCGCATTGGAGACCCTTCTGGAAATCTGCGACAGCATCATGACCTACCGGGCACGCTACCGCACGGCCTTCCAACTGGCGCCGGTCATGGATCTTTTGGTGATGGACGAGAGCAACCCCAAATCCCTGGCTTTCCAATGCAGCCAGATCGCCGCGCATGTGGAGGAGCTGCCTCGCCTGGATTCCCGGCGCTACACCACCGGCGAGGAACGCCTGGCCCTGGAGATGCTCACCGCCGTGCGACTGTTCGATCTGACCGGGCTGGACTGTGAGCACGAAGACGATCGGCAAACCACCCTGGAAAACTTTCTGCGGACCATGGAAGTTCGCCTGACGGCATTCGCCCAGCAGGTCAGCGCCCACTACCTGACCCGCGTTCCGGCGACGCCCCATTTCACCGCCATCCATGGTGAGCCGGAACCATGAGATACCGGATCTTGCATAAAACGGCCTATCGCTATTCAGAGCCGGCCTCCCTGTCTCTGAACGAGCTGATCCTCAAACCGCGGGCAACCCTCACCCAACGGGTGGCGCAACCCCGGCTGACCGTCGTGCCCGATCCTCAATATTTGCATGAATACATTGATTTCTTTGGTAACTCAGTCCAGGTGTTCATGGTCCAGCAGCTCCACCCCGAGCTAACCATGACAGCCAGCAGCCTGGTGGAGACCCTGCCGGTGGCCCCACCGCCACCGGCATCGACACCGCCCTGGGAAATGGTGGTCGGACAGTTGGCCGCCCATCCCGGACCGCAAGAACTGGACGCCTACCAATTCATTTTCGCCAGTCCGCTGATCGCCATCAACGCCACGGTCCGGGCATACGCACAAGTCTCTTTCCCACCCAACCGGCCGGTATTGGAAGGTGCCCTGGAACTGATCGGCCGGATCTTCCACGAATTCACCTACGACAAATCGGCCACCACCGTGGATACCAGCGTCGACCAGGTCCTGGCCGATCGTAAGGGCGTGTGCCAGGATTTCGCCCACCTGGCCATCAGCGGTCTGCGCAGCCTGGGGCTGGCGGCCCGCTACGTGAGCGGCTACCTGGAAACCCTGCCCCCTCCGGGAAAACCCAAGCTCATCGGTGCCGACGCCTCCCACGCCTGGTTGTCGCTCTTCGTGCCCGGATTCGGCTGGGTGGACCTCGACCCGACCAATAATGTGATTCCCGGAGAACGCCACATCACCCTGGCCTGGGGCCGGGACTACGGCGACGTCACCCCGGTCAAGGGCGTGGTCATGGGCGGGGGGGTGCATACCCTGTCGGTGATGGTGGACGTAGCGGCGCAGAATTGACGGAATCGTAGGAAGCCCGATATCGGCGTACGCGAATCCTTCGTCACTGCGGCGTACGAAAAAGTACGCCTCCTTCCTTAAGGATTCGCAAGCCTTGATCTCGGGCTTCCTACGATTCCGTCTGGTCAGCAGGCCGTTGCGAGTTCAGCATAAACGAGCAAGGAACAAAAAATGAACTACTGGCTGATGAAATCCGAACCGACGGCGTTCAGCATTGATGATCTCAAAAACATGCCCAAGCAAACGGAGCATTGGGACGGCGTACGCAACTACCAGGCGCGCAACATGATGCGCGACCAGATGAAGGTGGGCGATCAGGCGTTTTTTTACCACTCCAGCTGCGCCGTTCCGGGCATCGTCGGCATGATGGAAATCGTGCGCGAAGGGTATCCCGACCACACGGCCTTCGATCCGCAAAGCAAGTATTTCGATGACAAGAGCGATCCGGCAAACCCGCGCTGGTTCATGGTCGACGTCAAGTACATCCGCCACACCAAACGGGTCATCCCCCTGGCCGAGCTCAAGGCGCATGCGGCCCTGTCCGACCTGCCCCTGGTGCGCAAGGGCAACCGCCTTTCGATGATGCCCGTCTCCGAAGACGCGTGGAATTACATTTTGCAACTCGAAAAGCGGTCAATGGCGGAAACCTGATGAAATTCGTCAGCCTCACCGTCAGGATTAATCGGCGGAATCCGGCGTTTTGCACGTCGCGACAAGCGAAAGGATGAATTGCTTCTGTTCCGGGTTCAGCGGTTCGAAACGGATGCCGATACCCTTGGCGTCCCGCCGGACCACTTTTCCTGCAATGGCCCTGGATCCGCCCTGTACGGCATCATCAAGGGAAAGGACCAGTTGCTGGCCGACCTGCACCGGCTGGCTGGTTTCGATGTAGGCACCCCCTTCACTGATATCGTGGAGGCAGCATTGGAACGTCCAGTCTTTGACCTGGAATTCGGCGGATAACTGGCGATCGTAGAGTTTATGTTTACGCAGGGTGACGATGCGGCTGCGCTTGTCGTCCGAACGCTTTCCACTCGCCAGAAGCAGGTTCATGAGGCTTGCATCGATTTCGCTGGTCGCCTGGGGTGGCATGTAGTCGATATCGATGGAGATGTTCTCCCAGGTCAATATTTCCATCGCCGCATCCGTACCCGTCGTCTGGCCGAATCTTGCAGCGATCGGCTTGCCATCCACGATCGTCAAGGTGCCGAATCTTCCCTTCGTCGTCACCAGCAGGGTGCCGGAGCGCTTCTCCAGTTCCATCATTTGTAGTATTGAAGACAGACTCATTCCATGCAGCTGCCCCCCGAAATCGATCCGTAATTCATTAAAAATGCGCTTGGCCAGCACACTGATGTCGCGGGCATGATCGAAGTGAATCACGGCACTATTTTCCCGAATCTTGCGTTTCAACTCGGGCGAGGCGTTGTGGGTCATCATGATGATCCGCATTCTCGCATTGCCGGACATCAACAGGGCCAAGTGGAACGCATCCTCCTGGGGCAGTTGGATGCCAAGGATCAGAAGATGGATCTCCTTGATGGACAGAATGTCCACCGCTTTTTGCACGCCTAGGGCAGGAATGATGTTGAAAAAATGGCTCTGGCTCTTAAGCAGTCCCGTCAGGGTGTGCAGCATGACGGGATTGTTATCGACGATAAGAATGTTTTTCATGGTCGCTGTCTTCAACCTTCTTCGTCGCCAAATTGGCCGGAGCGCTTGTTATGGGAATGCATCCTTTTCCGCAATTTAAAAATATCGGCCGGTTCGTGATAACCTTAAAAAATAAGCGGCGTTAGCGTGAACGCTGACGGGTATATTTTTCTGGCGGTTGATAAAAGGTCGAAAAATTGATTTTATAGATAGGATTTTAGAGGCACCGATTGACGCTTTCCAGGTGGACAGACATGCCAACGGCAGCAACCAGCCAAGACCATTTCCCACCCGCAACCGTAGCGGTGGTGGTGACGCTCTGCGCCATTTTCGGGGCCAACCCGGTGGCCATCAAAATCAGTCTGGCCGGATTGGGGCCCTTGACCACGGCCGCCGCACGGTTCGCCATTGCTGCAATCATCATCTTCTTCTGGGCCATGGCAACCCGCCGCCCCTTGCGCGTCCCCAGAAAACACTGGATGCCGATCGCGGCCGTCGGCGGGATCCTGACCGCCCAGATATCCCTTTTTTATGTGGGCATGACCCGGGCACCGGCCTCGCATGGAGCCATCCTATCCAACCTGCTCCCCTTTTTCGTTTTGATCGCCGGACATTATGTGCTTAAGACGGAGCGCGTCACCGTGAGAAAGTTGGCGGGCATGGTGATGGCGTTCACCGGCGTGGCGGTGATGCTGGTGGATAAAAGCGGTCTTCAACCGGGCGTTCGGACCGGGGATTATATTATACTGGCCGCCTTGGCGCTATGGGCCGGCCGGATCATTGCGACCAAAATCATCCTTGCCGATTGCGAACCGTTTCACCTGGTCCTCTATCCGTTTGTATTCGCGGCACCGCTTTTCGGAATCGGCGGCGTGTTATTCGATCCGCAGATGATCATTCGTCTGGACGTGCCGGTGCTCCTCGGTCTTGCCTACCAGAGTGTCGTCGTCGCCTGTGTGGGGTTTATCGCCTGGAACACACTTTTGAAAAAGTTCGGCGCGGCCTCCCTGCACGCCTTTATCTTCATCATGCCCATCGCCGGTGTCTGTTTTAGCGCCGTGTTGCTCGGAGAAGCCATTACGCCGCATCTGTTGACGGCGCTCGTTTTGGTGGTTGCCGGACTTCTGGTCATCCATTACCGGCCACTGCGCTTACGCCAGGCAAGTTAGCGCCCATCAGCCCGCCGGATAGAGCCCCCGCACCTGGGCGTGCAATCGCGCCAGGCCGAGCAGGGTGTCGATATTGGGCGCGGCGACGCCGACATGCCGTCCGATCTCCCGAACGGCCGCCACCAGGGCATCCAGTTCCACCGAACGGCCGGCTTCCACATCCTGCAGCATGGAGGTTTTGAAGGCGCCGAGCTTTCGGGTCATGGCATTGCGTTCCTCGCCGCTTTGGTCGATGGGGCAGCCGAAAACGGCGCCAATGGCAGCCGCTTCGGCCATGATGTTCAGGCAAAAGCGGTTCACCAACGGATCGTCCAAGATCTTGTCGCAGGTGGCACCGGTGATGGCCGACACCGGGTTCATGGTCATGTTGCCCCACAGCTTGAACCAGATGTCGCGTTGAATATGCGGTGAGATCTTGATGTCCATGCCGGCCGCCGCCAGCAGGTGGGCCAGCTCGGCCAGTGAGTCGGGCTGGGTTCCGTCCGGTCTGCCGATGAGGATCGTTTTACCGAAAACGTGGCGGGTGAAACCGGGTTCGTTGAGGGCGAAGCTGCCATGCACCACCCCGCCGACCACCTGGCCGGTGGGAATGGCGGCGGCAATGGTGCCATCCGGATCCACCGAATGCAGCCGGAGCCCCTGGCAGGATTGGCCGAATCCATCAAAGAACCACCAGGGAACGCCGTTCATGGCGGTCAGGATCGTGGTCTGCGGACCGATCAAGGCCGGGATTTTCTCGGCTATGGCGGGAAGGGACTGGGCCTTGACGGCAACGATCACCAGGTCCTGAGCACCCAAGTCTCTTGGATCGTCGCTGGCCGTGATGGGTTGGGTGAGAATTTCGTTTTCAAACTGCAGGCGCAGCCCCTTGGTTTTCAGTGCGGCCAGTGTGGCGCCGCGTGCCACGGCACTGACCTCGCATCCGCTGCGGGCCAGAAGCGTCCCCATGAAACCGCCGACCGCACCAACACCATAGATACAGATTTTTTTCATGATCGATCCTTTCAACATACATGGCGGGAAATCCGCTTGAATATTGTTGCTGCGGGCGACGCTATCACTTGAAAACGGCGATGTAAATTGGATGATTAGTAATGGTATCGAAGCTGTGCAATGCGGATTGCATCGTCTGATACTTTATACACGAACCGATGTTCATCATTGATTCGGCGGGTCCAATATCCTGACAGGGCGTGTTTGAGTGGTTCGGGTTTTCCAAGACCTTCAAACGGATTGCGCTTGGTTTCTTTAATGAGGGTGTTTATGCGGCGCAGTATTTTCTTGTCTGTCTTTTGCCAGAAAACATAATCTTCCCAAGCGTGGTCGGAAAAAATGAGCTTCACGCTATCAGGTCCCTTTCGGTTCCCTGGTCTTTTTCAAGTTGGGCGATGGATTCAATCAATCGCCTCGCATTTTTGGGGGACCGCAAAAGGTACGCCGTTTCTTGGAGCGCCTCATAATCCTCCAGTGATATAATGACCACAGAATTTGTAGATTTACGTGTCACAATGACCGGCGCATGGTCTTCGCAGACTTTATCCATTGTTTTCGCAAGGTTTTGCCTTGCTGTGGTATAAGTAATAGCTTCCATCTTGCACCTCCTGTACAAGATACCGTACATATCGAATCGCATTTGTCAAGTGGCGATTTCCCCAACAGGCCAATGCGTTGGCATTTTAAAATTTGACGGCCCTCAATCGATTGTGATATTGTAATACGAAAATGTTATCGATGGAGGCCTTGTATGCACTCAGTAACGGTTTCACCGAAATACCAAGTCGTAATACCAAAATCAATCAGGGAAACATTGCAGCTTCGACCCGGCCAGAAAATGCAAATCATTGAATTCGAAGGACGCATCGAGCTTATTCCCGAACAGGACATAAAACAACTTCATGGGTTTCTGAAAGGCATTAATACGGAGTTTAAAAGAGAGGATGACAGGTTATGAATATAATCGATTCCTCTGCCTGGCTCACATATTTTGCTGGAGAACCACAAGCGAAATACTTCCTTGAACTTTTTAATGACCAAGAAGCCCTTCAAGAATCCCTTATTGTACCGACAATAACGTTATATGAGGTTTTTAAGGTGGTTTTGAGAGAGGCCAGCGAAAATGAAGCATTCAAAGCGATCGCCGCCATGAAAAAAGGCAAAGTCGTGGATTTGACCCCATCATTGGCATTATCTGCCTCAAAACTTAGCTTGAAACACAAGTTGCCGATGGCCGACAGTATTATTTTAGCAACAGCAAAATTATATAATGCTGTTGTTTGGACGCTTGATTCCGACTTTCAAGATATAAAGGGCGTTAAATATTTCCCCAAAAACGGTTGACTGCCCACCTGATACGTCACCCAAAAGTCAGGGCGGGACGAGCGTGCCGGAAAGTCAGCCTACAGAAGTGATTTTTCGATGAACAGCTTGTTTTCCTCAATGATTTCTTTGGCAATCTGAATGGCTTCTTCCAGGGTGCTGATACCGCCCCTGACAAAGCTGTCACGCAAGCGGATGATATACTCCAGGTTCCCCTCTTTGTCCGCTACCGTCTGGATAAACAGATTCATACGCGATCCCAGGCGGATATAGTTGGCGCTTTGCAGGACCTTGCCTTTATAGGTCCACTTTCCGGCAACATCATGCAGCATGAAATCATGGATTTGCTTTGGAAATTCCATATCGTACTCCTTTCACAAATGTGGGCCTCGGTATAGTTGAATCAAACCTCATGAATGGCATTTTCCGAGTGTCCGATAACGATAGCTGCGGTTGCATCCCCCCAGACGTTAATAGCCGTGCGGAACTGGTCAAGGATTCTGTCAATCGCAAGGATCAGTCCAATTCCATCAAGGGGAAGGCCTGCCGCCGTCAGGACGATGCCCATGGTCACCAGGCCCGCGCCGGGAATTGCTGCCGCGCCGATGGCCGCCAGCGAGGCGGTGATGAAGATGACGACCTGCATGCCGATGGTCAGTTCAATCCCAAGGATCTGAGCGATGAAAATAACCGCGACGGATTCATACAACGCGGTTCCATCCATGTTTATCGTGGCGCCGAGGGGAAGAACAAAATTGCCGATACGACCCTCCACGCCGGCCCGATTTTCCAGATTGCTCATGGTTACCGGCAGGGTGGCCGCGCTGGAGGCAGTAGACCAGGCAGTCATCAGGGCCGGACTCAGGGCCTTGAACAACCGGTAAGGATTGTAGCGCCCCATGATCAGAACCAGAATCGGCAGGGTGACAAAGCCGTGGATGAACAAGCCCACAAGAACGGCGGCCGCGTATTTGCCCAGCGCCTTCAATGCGGCAAATCCAAGATCCATGAAAATCGCTGTGACCAGCATGAAAATGGCGTACGGTGCGATGACCATAATCGCCATGATGCCTTTTTGCATGATTCGGTCAATACCGTGGATGGTATTGGTCAGGGTTTCGGAATCCCGTCCGATGGTGGATGATAAGATGGCCAGAAAAATCGTGAAAAAGATGATCTGCAGGATGTCGCCGGTGGCAAACGCCGCAGCTGCATTTTTGGGGATCATGTTGACGAATGTGTCGACGATGATCAATGTCGCGCTACGTTCGCCGACGCCTGGCTACTCACTTTTCCCGGAACCTCAGTGCCAATATTGAGCGCGGCCAGCGCATCTTTATCAATGCCGATGCCGGGGTTGATCATGTTGACCACGATAAGCCCCGCCAGAACGGCCAATGCCGTGGTCAGCAGGTAATAGCCGACGGTTTTGCCACCGATTTTTCCAAGCGTGCGTACATCTCCAAGATTGGCAACCGCCATGAAGATGGAGGCAAACACCAGCGGTACGATCAGCATGCGCAGCAGCCGGATAAAAATTTCTCCACCATACTGAAAAACGGTTTTCATGACATACAGTGGACCCGACGTGATGCCGGCGCCCATGGCCATGTTGATCCCCATGCCGATTCCGATACCGGCAATGATGCCGATGAGAATTTTCCATTGCAGGTCAAGCCCTTTGCTCTGTTTCTCCATATCAGTCACCTCCATAATAGTCTTCGCTGATGTTGTAGCTTCGGGTAATGACCCTGGTGGTCACCGGCAGGTACTGACCCAGAAATCGAGATACATTTCCATCTGACTTCAGTTCCAGATTGAAAACATTGAGCAAATTCAACAAATCCTGGTTCCCCTTGTGCACTGCCATTCCGTAGTAGTCCGGTTTAAATGGCGGATCGAGGACCACCAGCCGGAACTGCGCATCCCGAATATGTTCCTTCAGCCAGACTTTCAGGAAAATTTCATCGTGAACCATCATGTCCGCATCGCCTTTCAGCGTTGCCGCGGCAGCCGCTTCGTTGGTCGGATAGGCTTTTACCGTTGCTCCGGGAAAGTAGCGCGGGACCACCCGCTGGGGCGCCTTTCCGTCCGTCACGGCGATGACGAGCCGTTCCGCCGTTCCGTTTCTTTCGAGGATGGATTCAATTGTCTTATCGTCTTTCGCCTCGCTGATTCCCAGTTTGGCCGCTCTGACCTTGTTCAGCAGGATCGACAGTCCCGTTTCGAAATAAGGTGCTGTAAAGTCGACCGCCTTCGCCCGATCGAAGGTGATGCTCATACCGGCGATAATGATATCGATTTTATTTGCCTGGAGCATGGGAATCAGGTCGGAGAAGGATTCGGGAACGACGAATTCGGCCTTTACACCAAGTTTTTCAGCGAGCAGGATAGCGATATCGATATCCACGCCGATGCGTTTGCCCTCCTGTTCAAAGGAAAACGGCTTGTAGTTCGGATTGACGCCGACTCTCAACACGTTGCCGCTCAGCACTCGGGACAGCGTTGTCGCCCCTTCGCCTTGGTCCTGCGCCAGGGTTGTCGCTGATAACATGAGGACAACAAGGAACCCCAGCACCAGCGACCGCACCGCATAAAACCTGAAATGTTTCATGTCTCCTCCTCTCTCAGTATGATGGAATCTGACAGCCGGCCTTGCGGTTGGCAGTCAGCCGGATGTTGAATATACCCAGGTTGACATTTTTAGTTGCTACCGAGCAGAATCATCAGGGAAATATTCAGATACCTCGGCTTGTTATGCGGACCGGCGCTTCGCACAAACAGCAATCCAGAAAAAACCGATTTGGATCGACAATGGTTGGCAACTGGAATTTCTTTTAAACTCATTCAGCAGGAGCAATGCATTCAGAAAGGATAATGACGAGCCGATCCACTCAAATCACGATCAATAGGTATGGGCGTACTAAAGTACACATAATCATAATTGGTGGGATTTGTCGAGTTTCACAGTCTATGTTCAGCAAACATCGTTCAGCAAACATCAGCCGTGCGGTTGTCCGTGGAGGGAAGCTGATACCTGAATTGGAGATCTCTTTCCCGCAAACCCTTAAACGCATAATTTCATGCCCGTCCCTGGATTGCCTCCAAACTTTACAGACCGAACGCGATAATCAAAAAAATATTTCGTGATCCCAACAACCAATGTCCCCTTGCATTTTCCCTCGGGCAAGCGATATAAAATCCATAGCTTGACCGACGGCATCAAGCGGCTCTGTTCAACGCCATTTTATCCATCATCCCTTTCCTTGCGCCATTGGTTCTACCGAATGTCTTGTTAACCCGCGGCCTGCCGTCGCTTATGACCTTATTGTCGGGACGATGGATATAACCCTGATTTTGCATGGTCTCTGATGAAAAATCGCATTGACTTGTAAGAAAATGGGGTTCGGAAAGGGTTGGAAAAGAAGTCGCCCATTAAAGAGTGCTTTCATCTGGGAGATAGTGAACGACTGTTCATATCGCACCACATTTTTACGAAATGTCAATTTGTTATTGGCCTCATGAGGCCAATAACACCGGAAATAAGGGGTATTATTGGACTCATCAGACCAATAATACGATTTCGTCTGCTAAATAGACGTATTATAAGGCGACAGTTCGGTCGTCTAATCCAATGTTGGACGAATGCTGCCGAGCAGCAGGAAGTAGATTGAAAGAATGGGCAAAGGTAAGCGACTTAAGAAGTTGAGAAGGACATCCGAGACATCCTTTTCTGATAAGTTTCAGGAGGCCTTTGCCAGGAACTTCCAGAAAGAGTTGCAACATTCAGAATTATGGGATGAAATTGTTGCCCAGCATGGTGAAGAACGCGCCCTGGAACTCATACGTGAGTGCAAGGCGGAAGTAAAGACCGACCTGGAAATCGAATGAAAGCCGGGATTGTTCAGCAGATATTCAACGATCATTTCGATGATTACCGCAAGGGCCGTGTTCTGGATGCCCGGCAGTGGCGGGCGGCCTGGGACATTATGACCTGCCGGACGCCGGAAAAGGGATACCATGTGGATGAATGCCCGAACGGCGACTATCGGGTGATCCTGCCCAATTCGTGCAAGAACCGCTCGTGCCCGCAATGCGGTTCGACCGAGACCCAATTGTGGTTGGAGCGCAGGCGGTCTCAAGCCCTCGACTGTCCCTATTTTCATGTGGTGATAACGATCAGTCATGATCTGCATGGCATCTGGAGGGCCAATCGAAAGCTGTTCACGGGGCATATGATGCGTAGCGCATGGGGTTCCTTGCAGGAGCTTTTGAGCGACTGTCGCTGGCTGGGTGGTCTACCCGGTGTGATCGCGGTCTTTCAGAGTTGGGATGATGACCTTCGCGAGCATTGCCATCTTCATTTAATCGTGACCGCCGGCGGCTTGAACCCCGATGGCCGGTGGGTGAGCGCCAGGAAAGATCTGCTGGTGTACACGCCGGTGCTCGCGTCGAAGTTCAGGGGCAAGTTTCTGGATTCCCTTAGGCAAGGATTTAAACCCCTGACTAAAACCGGCCGGCCGAAGCCGTCGGAGCAGTTACTGTCTCCGCCGCCTGGCAAAAGCGTTCAACAATGTCTGAATCTACTCAACAAGCTCGGCCGGGTTCGCTGGCACGCCGACATCGAGCCGGCCTATGAGCACGCCAACGGGGTTTTCAAATACGTCGGCCGTTACATCCGCCGGGGACCGATCTCTGAAAAGCGGATTGTGGGTTATGATGGAGATACGGTAACCATCGCCTATGCGCATCCGGAAAAGCATGAGCAATTGACCTTTAAGTTGGATGCCCAGACGTTTATCCGTCGCCTGTTGGATCATGTGCCGGAGAAGGGAACGCATCTGGTGAGATCCTACGGTCTTTTCCATCCAACCCAGCTGGATAAACTGAATCTGGCGCGTGAGCGTCTGGGCCAAAAGGCGTATGCTCCAGGAGTCGACCGACCGACGACCATTGAGCTGTTGCGCCAAATGTTTCCGGACCTTGGCGAAACCCGGTGTCCACATTGCGGGGAGATCCTTCGCACCGTTTTTGTCTACCGCGGCGGCCATACCGAACCCTGGAGGTTGGCCGCATGATCCTGTTCAGAGCCATCATTTTATCGGATGCGGTTCGCATGGGGTACCGTTGCGCCGAAATCCAGGGCAAACGAAACGATTTTTCGAAAGTTCAGCCGTATATGAATGATTTTTCCTCACGAAACAATCAGCACGGGAATAAACTGGCGGGCTTGCCATCAAAAAGAGGTCGTTTTGGAAGATTGGGGCTTTTCAGAAAAATCCATATACTGGATTCCCGTTTGACGCATCGTCCAACCAACAGGATGATACTGACAAGCCTGGTCTTGGGGTTTAACTGATAGATCGAGGATATGATAGCCGTTGGTTTCAAAAGGCATACCCCTTTATTGAACCCGGCTTGCAGCATATCCTGAACATTGGACTAAGCCGCTACGCGGCAGCTAACCCACCAGAATTTCTGCAATTCCTTCCCTGTTTACGATCTTTCTCCGTTTTTATTATAGTGCCCTCCATCGGTGTAACCCCGAAAATCACACATTTATCTTTCAAAGGAGGGAACTCATGTCTGAACTACGTCAAAAGATGATTCGAGCGATGAAGCTCAAGGATTTCTCACCGAGGACTCAGCAATCCTATTTGTCTGCAGTTGAAGGCCTATCAAAATTTCATCGGAAGTCACCGGATCGTCTAACGCAAAAAGAAATCGAAGACTACGTGCTTCATCTC
>NZ_BBCC01000150.1 GCF_001311845.1 Desulfosarcina cetonica JCM 12296
CGCCAGGGCCGCGTGGCCGTGGCCGATGCGGTGGCCGTGGCCCTGGGCTGCCGCATGGCGGTGATTCTCATCGGTGAACGCCCCGGTTTGAGCAGTCCGGACAGCATGGGCATCTACTTCACCTTCAATCCCCATGCAGGCTGCCCGGATGCCTTGCGCAACTGCATCTCCAACATCCACGCTGCGGGCCTGGCCTACCCGGTGGCCGTCGATCGACTGATCTACCTGATCGGCGAGGCCGACCGGCTGAAGCTCTCCGGCGTGGCCCTGAAGGATGAATCCACGCCGACCGAAACGCGCCAACCGGCGGAGCGGGGTAATTTCCTGCTGGATTAGCGATTTTGCCGGGGGATCAGCCGGCACGGTGCCGATCGATGGCGTCCAGGACATAGGGAAGCAGGGTATCGACCACGATCGTGTACCCTTGGGCCGTGGGGTGCAGCTGGTCCGGCTGGTTGAGCCGACGTTTGCCGGCTACGCCCTCAAGGAAAAAGGGGATGAAGATCAGGTCGTGCTTTTCGGCGATGCTCGGGTAGATGCGGGCAAAGGCGCGGGTGTAGTCGGGCCCCAGGTTGGGCAGCATCAACATGCCGGCCAGGATCACGCGGACATGGTGGGCCTGGAGCCGGGTCACGATCTCGTCGAGGTTGGCCTCCAGCAGGCTGGGGTCGGTGCCGCGCAGGCCGTCATTGGCCCCGGTCTCCAGGATGACGATGTCCGGCGAGAGGCTCTCGATCACCCAGTCGACGCGCGACAGGGCGCCGCTGCTGGTTTCGCCACTCACCCCGGCATTGATCACCCGGTAGTGGTGTCCGGCCGCCTGCAGGCGCCTTTCCAGCTGGGCAGGGTAGGCCTCTTCCGGGGGAACCCCAAGACCGGCGGTGAGACTGTCCCCCATGGCCACGATGGTTCCATCGAACAACGCAGTGGGTGCCGGTGTGGCCGGGTGGGTTTCGGTTTTCTCGGGTGGCTGCTTCCCACTGCATCCGTAAAGTCCCATCAATAGCGCCAGCAGGGCCAGGGCAAAGAGATTGATCAGGCGGCGCCGGCGGCATCGCTTCCGGGCCGGCCGGTTCACGGCATGTGCGCTTCCATCATCGTGATGTCTATCCATTCTGCTGCTCCCTCAAATAAACGACCGGTTTCTTGGCCATGATCGCCCGCGAGGCCCCCAGGCCCACGGCCACGGTGAGAAGGCCCGTCAGGACCACCAAAGCCAGCGACAGCGCGCCAAACGGCCGGTAGGCGATATCGAACCGCTCCACGCAGAGCCACCATGCGGCGGCCTGGGCCATGCAAAGGGCCAGGCCGCCGGCCAAAAGCCCGATGATCAGGTTTTCCAGGGCAAAAACGCTGAAAACAAACGCCCGGCCGGCGCCCAGAATCTTGTAGTAAACCGATTCCAGCATGCGCTCGGCGCGCGTGGCGAACACGGCGCTGACCAGGATCAGGATGCCGGCGGCAATGCTGAAGAGGCTGAAGAGACGCAGGATTCCCGCCAGACGGGCCATCATCTGCGCCAGGGTACCGATGGTCTGGGACATGTCGATGACGCCAATGTTGGGAAAGCGGGCGGCCACGGCATTCTGCAATGCGCCCAACCGGCCGGGGGGCACCGTGAGGGCGGCAAACAGGGTCTGGGGGGCCTTTTCCAGCACGGCCGGCGGAAAGACAAAGTAGAAAAACGGGCTCAGGGCACGGTTGTCGCGGGTGCGAATACTGCTGATGCGGGCGGTAAGCGGAACCCCCTGGATGTTGAACCGAATGCGGTCGCCAACGTGCATGGGCTGCATCTCCGCCACGGTATCCATCACCGACACCTGGGGTTCCGGCCAGTCCTTGCGGAAAAGGCTGTCGCCCTGGACCAGATGTTCGTCGTCGAGCAGGGTCTCACGATAGGTGAGGTTGAAGACCCGCGACAAATTGTCGCCACGCGCGGCGCCCGCGCTACGGCGGTCGACGGGTCGGTCATTGATCGCCATGACCCGGGCGCGCACGATGGGATAAAAAAACGACCGGATGTTTCACCAGGCGCGCGAAAGCCTCGGTTTGGTCCGGCTGGATGTCAATGAAATAGGCGTTGGGCATGTTCTCCGGAAAGGCGCGCACAAAGGTGGCGTTGAGGTTTCGCTCGACCAACAGATCGGCGAAAATCACCGCCAGGGAAACGGTCAGGGTGATCAGGATGGCGCGCGTGGCGTTGCCCCGCCGGAAAAGGCCACGGATGGCTTGGCGCAGGGCCAGGCGGCGGACCGGCAGGCGCCGGAGCATCCACAAGACCAGTTGGGCAAGGATGCCGGCGACCAGGATGATGGCCGCCATGGCAGCCACGAAATATAGCCCGAAGCGGATGTCGCGCATGTGCCAGATCACCAAAAGCAGAAAGAATCCCAGGGTCAAGAGGCCGACGATCACGTCCGGCCAGCGGCTGGCCGGGGGCTGGGACTGGCGGTTGAAAATCAACACCGGCGCATTTCCCGCAGATGGTAGAGGGGGCGCAGGGAAAAGAGCAGGATCACGGCGGCGCCCAACCCCACGGCCTCGGCAACGCCCCCCCAGGCAATGCTGAAGGACAGCTTTTCGGGAAGAAAGGGGGCCAGAATGCCGGCCAATCCCATTTGCACGGCGATACCGCCGGCCAGGCCCACGGCGCTGCCCACGCCGCCCAGCAACCCGACCAGAAATATGAAATGCCGCCGGACGTAGCGATCGGTGGCCCCCACGGCCTTCATCACCGCAATGGTGGCGCGCTTCTCATTGAACAGGGCCGAGAGGGTACTCTGAAGGCCCAATCCCGCCACGATCAGGATGAACAGCCCGACCAGCTGCAGGAAGAAGAGAAAATTGTCCAGAAAGCGTTTCACCGCCGAGCGGGCGGTCAGAAAGGTGTCGATGTGTACGGCCGGATCCGGGTTGGCCTGGGAAAGGCGCGCGGCCATGACATCCACCGGCGTCTGATCCAAAACCTTGAGCAGCACCAGACGGCGAATACGGCTGCCCGTGGCCATCAGCCCCAGGGCATCCAGATCCGCGGCATGGATGAAGACCCGCGGGCCGAAGGCGAACAGTTCCAGGGGGCGATCCGGTTCGGCGGTGACCACATCGACGATCCGCAGGGTGGTGTAACCGACCTTGAGGGAATCGCCGACGGCAAGGCCCGTACGGTCGAGCAGGGACTGCTCCACGATGGCCGTGCCGGGCATGAGAACTTGAGTGAAGGGGCGCTTCGACCGGAGGGTCACTTCCCCGTAAAACGGATAGCCCGGCTCGACCACCTTGAGCCGTGAGAATACCGAGGCCGTGTCGTCGACGGTCCGCACCACGCTGGAAAATTCGTAGATTCGGGCCTGACGCAGGCGGCCGGCGGCCACCTGTCGGTCGATGGCCTGGGCAAGTTCCGGCGGAATAGCATCATAGGAACGGATGATGATATCGGCGGCGTGCAGGTTGCGGGCATCCCGGGTCAGGGCCTGGGTGATGCTACGGGCAAAGCCGGAAAAGGCGGTGAGGGTGGTCAGGGCCAGGGCCACACAAAGGACAAAAAGCGTGGCTTGTCGGGACGAGCGACGCGCTGGCGCAGCAGGGTGGTAAGGTGTCCCATGGGTCAGTCCACCAAGCGGCCGTCTTTGAGCGGCAGCACGCGATCCGCCACCCGAGCGATCTCCGGGTTGTGGGTGACCATGATCAGGGTGGCGCCATGGGCGTTTTTCAGATCGACCAACTGATCGAGGACAATACGGCCGTTTTCCGAATCGAGGTTGCCCGTGGGCTCGTCGGCGAAGATCAGCTTGGGCCGGTTGATCAGGCTCGGCACAGGGCCACGCGCTGCTTCTCGCCGCCGGAAAGCTGGCTGGGCAAATTGTCCGCCCGATCCGCCAGCCCCACTTGGGCCAATAGGGCATCGGCCCGTTGGCGGGCGTCGCGGTCCCCCTTGAGCTCAGCCGGGAACATGACATTTTCCCGGGCGGTCATGGACGGCACCAGATGAAAGGATTGAAACACGAAACCGATGGTCCGGTTGCGCAAGGGCGCCAGCTCCGCCTCGCTGGCCCCGGTGATCTCACGGCCGTCGATGAAGACCCGGCCGTCGGTGGGATGGTCCAGCCCCGACAGGAGGGTCAATAGCGTGGTTTTGCCACTGCCGCTGCTGCCTTTAATCACGATGAATGCGCCCGCTTCAACGGACAGCGAGACATCCGCCAGCACGGTGATCTCACGCTGGTCGACGCGGTAGGTCTTGGTCAGGTGGTCGGCTTCAAGGATGAGCATGGAGCGTCTCCGGTTTGTGCCGTCAAGAAAATTGGGCGTGTTGTTTTGCATCAGGTTGCCGACAAAAATGAATTCCACCGGATGGCGGAACTCATTTTTATCAGAAATCTGAAACATAAAGCATAATCTCCATTTATCAATTTTGGCTTGATACGCTGCCATCCATTATCGAACCCTGCCATTGCCAAGTCCGGTGGCTGCGAACACGCCTGATGGGCCCGGTCCGAATTACGATGTCGAAACGGTCCGAAGCGAGCAAGACGCCGCCCAACGGCTGGCCGGTGAAATCGATCGGGTGATTGTCAAAGGCGGGTTGAGCGCCGATCGGGTCACCATCCTTCCGCCCCGCCCATGGCGCCAGTCCACTGCTGCCGGGTTGCCGGAAAACGTCATCCGTTCCATCGCCATCCTGGACGCCTACGCCGTCCGCCAGTTTCCGCCCGCCCGGTTGAGTTTCGGTGAAATCGCCGCCTTCAAGGGGATGGAAAACGAAGCGATCATCGTCATTGATTTGCCCGAACCGCGTCCAGGCGCCACGGACCACGTCCTGCATTACGTGGGCATGAGCCGGGCGCGGGCGATCTTGTCTGTTATCTACTGCGATTTTTGAATTATTGAAAAACTCCGTGCCGTCAGAGTCGGCATTCTTTTTTTCTCGGCACTGGCTTTTTTCAGGTGAGAAAAGGGTCAAAAGCGAACTGTTTTCATTTAACGGTGGTCGTTGCAAAACCTTGACGTAAGAGCCTCCAGGGTCACGTTAACCGCAATCTTGTTGTGCGGAATCAGTACATAACGCCATGGCTTTCCGCCGTAGCCATGCGTATGGTCCGACGCATGCGCGCACCACTTCAAAGCCGCTTCTTTTTTGGAAAGCACTGCGGGATCCTCCATCTGGTTGCTGGCTTTGGGTTCAAGCATGAAGACCATATCGGCCGCGAGATGAGCGGCAGGTTCTCCGCCTAATGGGGCGCGATAGCGACGCGATTAGGCGGAGGTTCTGTCCGCTCCATGGAGTTGATAGGCGGCGCTACGCGCCGCATGGCAACTCCATGGCTTGCATCTCGCGGCCGATAAGCGGCGCGCAGCGCCGCTTATCATTCGTTTCAGCGACAAAATCAGGGATGTATTCGAAGTGGTCGGCACCGTGCCGGTAGATGATCTGGAATTGGCCCTTGGCGGGTTTGAACCATTTCAGCGCATCTCCTTCCAGGATGGCGGCGAGCTTTCGTTCAGCCTCCGAATGAAACATGTAACTGGAAATGTTGAAAATATTGATATGAACACCGTCCAGTTCGGGAAACATTGAAACCCGCTTGCGAATGGCGATTCAACGTTTATCCTCCTCTTTGCGCTGCTTGTATGCCACAAATCGCTTTCGCGCTTGAACAAGGGCCTTGTGAAGCTCCTGCTCCAGAATTTCCCTGGGCGGCAAGTCGGTGATATACTCGGCCACACGGATAGCGCTTTTTTCCAATTCCAGCAGTTCGACCGTTTCATGCTTTTTACCGGCGCACAGGATGAGTCCGATCGGTTGATCTTCACCGGGTTGGCGTTCGTACTTATCCAACCAACGCAGATAGAGTTCCATCTGCCCCTTGTCAGCCGGCTTGAAGTCGCCAAGCTTCAACTCGATGGCCACCAGCCGTCTGAGCTTGCGATGAAAAAACAACAGATCGATGTAGTAGTCATCGCTATCCACCTGGATGCGCTTTTGCCGGGCGATAAAGGAAAAACCACCGCCCAACTCCAGTAGAAATTGCTCGAGCTCACGCAAAATCGCGTCTTCAAGGTCTTTTTCCAAATAACGATCCTGCAAACCTAAAAAATCAAGGAAATAAGGGTCGCGAAAAACCAAGTCCGGGGTCAACCGATCTTCATTACGGAGGTTGTCAATTTCCAAGCGGATCAGCTCATCAGGCTTTTTGGACAGGGCCGTGCGTTCGAACAACATCGAATCGATCCGGGCTTGTAGTGTACGCGTGCTCCATCGGTCCATTCGGCACATCTCTGCATAAAAATCCCTTTTCAATGGATCATCAATGGCGATTAAAATTCGAAAATGGGTCCAGCTCAATTGTGCACGCAGTGCGTGCACAATCTTTTCATCCGGAAAAACCTGGGCAAAGCGGATCATGTTGAATAGATTGCGCTTGGTGAAACCTTGCCCGTATTCGCTCTGCAATTTTGCACTCAGCGCGTGCACTATGTTTTCGCCATATTCAGCCCTGCTGCCTTTGAGGTTTTCCTGGTCGATACGTTTCCCGACCCGCCAATAGAGCATGGTCAAGGCCTCGTTGACTGTTGAGGCAACCGTGTTGCGAGCATCATCGATCAAGTCGCGGAGATCCTGTAACAGTGCACTATCAGCAGTGAATATCGCCTTTTTCCGAGCCATTATTCATCCTCATCGAAAAGGCCCATTTGCCCCTTGGGCGGTGGAGCCTTGGGCAAGTTTTCCACCTGCAAACTGTAATCGTCATGGCCCCACTCGCAGCGGGCCAGAACCGCCCTGGAAATTTTTTTTACCGTCAGATTGGGATAGCGGTCGGTCCTGGCGCGAAAGGCGGTGCACAACACGAAACTTTTCAGATCACCGAAGGTATGTTCATCGATGAAGCTCACCAGTCCGAACAGCTCCAAGAGAGAATTCTGTAAAGGGGTAGCCGTTAGCAGCAGTTTGTCCTTGCCGGCGAGCGCTGCTTTCAGCGTATTGGCGATAACATTCGACGGTTTGTAGACATTTCGTAGCCAATGGGCTTCGTCGATGACCACTAAATCCCAGGGAATTGCCTTGATATCATCCGCCTTGCTCTTGGCAAAATGATAGGAACAGATGATGATTTCAGGTGCTTCGAAAGGGCGCGTCTCGCCTTGTTTGACAGCCGCATTGTATGATTTTGATTCCAGCAGGCGACAAGGCAGGAAAAACTTTTCGGTCAGTTCCTGATACCATTGTTTGCGAAGGCTGGCAGGAGTAATAATGAGGATATTGCGTTTTCGTTCAGCCCATTTTTGCGAGAGCATCAGCCCGGCTTCGATGGTTTTACCCAAACCAACTTCATCCGCCAACAATGCACCTTTGGAAAGAGGGGAATTAAATGCAAAAAGGGCCGCGTCAATTTGATGAGGATTGAGGTCCACCTGAGCACCGGCAAAGGCAACCGTGACTTTCTCGACGCTATCCGGCGGAAAACGCCGGGTCAACTCATGGGCAAATATTTTGCCTGGTAGTCAGTTAGATTCAAATGCTCCGTATCCTTACTTGGCCACTTTTCATCTTAATGGCGCCAATAAAAACACCAGGTTACTAAAAAGGCTGTTAATGAAAACTTATAGAAAGGTTCTTTGACCTCGTCAATGGCAGTGTCGTTGGTTTTGATTGAATCGTTTTCAAATTAGTTTCTGGAGCCTATGTAAGGACATACACTTCAAAAGTCAATTTGCGGAGCCTCGACTCTCCACAACCGATGATAGAAGGCCGTACCATAGCAAGCGGACCAAAGAATAATTCTTTCCCCGTGCAAGCCTTGCCATTTTATTTAGATGAGGCTACTCATGCAAAGCAACGATATGCCAAATGGGGTGCCGATAAAATGGACGAAAATATGGATTGCCGGCCCGACCCGGAAATACTGATCCAGCTGGCCAACACACGCATGCCCTTTGGAAAGTACAAGGATCGACGCCTGATCGATCTGCCAGAGCCCTATGTGGTTTGGTTTTCACAAAAAGGTTTTCCGCACGGCAAACTCGGCGACATGCTGCAAATGGTTTATGAAATCAAGGTCAATGGATTGGAGTATCTTTTTAACAGGCTCAAATCCGATTGAAACCTTTAGAAGAAAGGTAGATATGAGCACGCAGGTTCTTTATTTCGACGATTTCCAGCCCGGCCAGACTTATACGACAGCCCGCCGGACCATTGCCGAAGCGGATCACGTCAATTTCACCACATCCTTTGGTTTTTTCGAACCGCTTTTCATGGACCGTGATTTTGTGAAGACCAGCACCCCATACGAAAAGCCCATCGTCCCCGGTACGCTGACCTTTTCCGTGGCCGAAGGATTGACCATCCTGTCCGGCCTGCTGCACTCGGGTATGGCTTTTCTCGGCGTGGAGCTCGATGTTCTCAAGCCGGTTTTTATCGGTGATACACTGACGGTGAGCATTGAAGTCCTGGAAACCCGTGAGACGAAAAAAACAGACAGAGGGATTGTAACCTTCCGGCACCGGGTGTTAAATCAGGCCGATGTCGAGGTTATGGTGTACGCCGTTAAGCGGATGATGCGCCGAAACGTCTGATTGGCCTTTCTTCATTGATGGAATGCGGATGAATCCTATGATGATAGAAGATGATAAGAAAACCGTTTACGTCGATTTTGACGATGTCTTGTGTTCGACGGCGGAATCTTTACTTGAAATTTTGTTTGAACAATATGGAAAAAAAATAAGTTACGAGAACCTTACCCATTTTGATCTTAGCACGTGCATGAAGATTACGAATGACAAAGTTGACAGAATTTTGGATATCGCCCATAGCGATGAAAAAATTCTTCAAAACGATCCCGTTCACAACGCCTCTGAAGCCTTATCGATGATATCTGAAATGGGTTATGCCATAGAGATCGTTACGGGGCGTCCCCGGTTTACAAAAACAGCTTCGGAAGCGTGGCTGTCAACCTATCGCATCCCCTATGACAATATCTATTTCGTAAATAAATACGCCCGCCAGGGCAATGGATACGGCGATGCGGAAACGTTGTCATTGGAAGATATCAAGAAGATGAAATTTTCCTTTGCCGTGGAAGATTCTTTGGATACGGCGGTCTTTATTTCCAACCACCTGAACATTCCCGTATTTCTATTGGATCGGCCGTGGAATAAGAAGGGTGCGGCAGATACAAATATCAAACGCTGCCGGGGATGGGGGCAGATCATGGAGACGCTTTCGAATTACCCGATGTAGCGCCCATCCGAAAAATGAATACCCTGCCGGCTGAACCTATAAATATTGACTATGCGCATTTTTTATAATATTTTATGCGCATAAAGTATATACATAAGGGGCTCGTATGGAAACTCTTTTCTATAATCCCAAGGCCGGAAAAAAAGCGACAAACGTAAGCATCAACAGTGATTTATTGAAGCAGGCCAAAGCACTTAAAATCAACCTGTCGAAAACGCTTGAGGATCGCCTGGTCGAACTCTTGGCCGAGGAAAAGCAAAGGGCCTGGAAGGAAGAGACCAGGGAAGCCATCGAAGCCTATAATCGTCGCATCAAAGCCAAAGGTGTTTTCAGCGATGGCCTGAGGCGCTTCTGATGGCCCAATTCGATGTCTACGAGAATCCCAATGCGCAAACGAATCAGGAGGTGCCCTATCTCCTCGATGTACAGTCGGCGCTGCTCGACAACCTGGCCACCCGCGTGGTCGTCCCTCTGGTCGATGCGAAAATTGTCGGAAAGCCCATTTTGCATCTTAACCCGCGATTCCATGTCGGCAATACCCGGGTGGTGATGTCGACGGCGGAAATCGCCGGTATTCCCTTGGGGGCGCTGGGAAAAAAGATCGGCTCGTTGAAAGATCAACGCGATGAAGTCGTTGCCGCGCTGGACTTCTTGATTACCGGTTTCTAAATGAAAAAAGGACAAAGGATTACCATGACGGGGAAACCAACCATCCGCCAATCACATGTCTCATCTTCTGTTATCGACACCGGGCTTTGCACCGGATGTGGCGCCTGTGTCGGGCTCTGCCCTTACCTCAGGACCCATCGGGGGGCCACGATCATGCTGTTTGACTGCGACCGTGAGGACGGCCGCTGCCGGCGCTACTGTCCCCGCATGGAAACGGATCTGGGCCACCTGAACCAAGTACTTTTCGATGCGTCGGAGGTCACTGCCGAGCTGGGGGCCTTCAAGGGGCTTTACATGACCCGGGCAACCGATGCGGAAATCCGATCCCGGGCCCAGCACGGCGGCACGGTGACGGCTCTCACCTGTCTGGCATTGGAACAGGGGCTCATCGAGGGGTGGGTCGTGGCGCAGGAGGACGCGCCCATGCTGCCCAAAAGCACAACGGCGATGTGCCGGGCCGATCTCCTGGCGGCGGCGGGCAGCAAATTCGGCAATGCGCCGGCGGTCGCCGAGTTCAATCGCGCGTCGGCTGAAGGGCAGGGGCCGTTGGGGGTCGTGGCCACGCCCTGCCAGGCCCTGGCCCTGGCCAAAATGCGCAGCGATCCGGCCGACGCGGATGCCGCCCGGATGGCCCGTCTCAAGCTGGTAATCGGCCTGTTCTGCGGCTGGACCTGGATTGGCGGAAACTGCGGGAACTGGTGCTCTCGGCGGTAAAGGGTGAGAAAATCCGGTCCATGGACATCCCCCCTTCCAGTCATGCCTGCATGCAGGTGGAGACGAGCGCCGGCAGGATCGAAATCCCCATTGATCAGGTCAATGGCTGCGTCCGCGACTGTTGCGCCTACTGCACGGACATGACCGCCGAATTCGCCGATATCTCGATCGGATCGGCCAGAAGCCCGGAAGGCTGGGAGGTGGACCGGCACTGGAACCAGGTGATCGTCAGAACGACTGCCGGGGAGCAACTGCTGAACCTTGCCCGGGAGAAGGGCATCCTGGCGTTCAAGGACGTTCCCCCGGAAAATTTGGCCAAGCTCAAATCCGCCGCCATGGGCAAAAAACGCAGCGGCCAGTCGAACCTGAACCGTCTGTCCGAAACGAACAATACCCTGGCTTCCTGACCCGGGGTCGCCGTTTCCACGGACCACCGTTATGCTTTGGATGGGGTTTCCAACAAGTACTGATTTGCCAGAGGAGTTACCATGTCGATCATTACCGATAAAACAAACAAGAATCAACGCGTTCTGATGATGGGCAACGAGGCCATTGCCCGGGGTGCGCTGGAGGCCGGCGTCAAGGTCGTTGCCGCCTATCCGGGGACGCCGTCTTCGGAAATCCCCAAGGTCCTGGGCGATGTGGCCGATGAGATGGGGCTGTACGTGGAGTGGTCCACCAACGAAAAAGTATCCCTGGAGGTAGCGGCCGCCGGTTCCTATGCGGGGCTTCGCGCCCTGTGCACGATGAAACAGGTCGGCGTGAACGTGGCCTCCGATTTTCTGCTTCACCTGGCCGAATACGGATCCCGCGCCGGGCTGGTATTGGTGACCTGTGAGGATCCCGGCTCTTTGTCGAGCACCAACGAGGGGGATTCCCGGCCTTACAGCAAGATGATGGAGTTTCCCCTGATCGAGCCGGGCGACATCCAGGAAGCCAAGGAGATGACCCAATGGGCCTTCGATCTTTCCGAAACCATCCACAACGTCGTGATGCTGCGTAGCGTCACGCGCATGTCCCATGCCTCGGGCAACGTAATCGTCGGCGATCTTCCACAAACGCAGGCGCGGGCCGATTTCCAATATCACGGCGGGTTTTTCGATCAAATGACCGGCCCGGTCATGACGCTGCCTGGCACGGCACCGACCCAGCGCCTGCGCCAGCATGCGGGCCTGGAAAAGGCGATTGCGTGCTTCGAGAAGAGCCCCTTTAACACCTACACCGGACCGGATCGGTCGGAAATTACCATCATCACCAGTTCGGCCGCCACCTTTTACTGCCGCGAAGCCATCGCCATCCTGGGGCTTGAGGAGCGGGTGGGGCTCCTGAAACTCGGCACGACCTGGCCGCTGCCGCCGCGGCTGATGGAAAAATACCTAGCCGCCACGGATCGCGTCTTGATCATCGAGGAGGGCACGCCCTTTCTGGAAGACAATCTCAAGGCGCTGTTTGTCGACCTGTCCGAGACCGTCGGGCCGACACGCTTTCACGGGCGCGCGGACAAAACGATACCCTCGGTGGACGAACTGAACCCCGACATTGTCATGACCGCCCTTTCCACCCTTTTGGACCTTCCGACCGATGACAGTATGGCCGACTATCGCCAGCGGATTTCGGCCGCGCTCGAAGGCAGCGTGCCGGACCGGGCGATGACCTTCTGCCCGGGCTGTCCCCACCGCGCCTCCTTCTGGCTGCTCCACGAAGCGCTCAAGCTCGACAACCGTCGCGGTTTCATTTGTGGCGATATCGGGTGCTACACCCTGGGGGTGGCGGACTGCGGCTTCCGGGCCGTGAAAACCGTTGCCGCCATGGGCTCGGGCGTGGGCATGGCCTCCGGGTTCGGCAAACTCCAGCGCTTCGGCCTGGAACAGCCGATCATCGCGGTTTGCGGAGACTCGACCTTTTTCCATGCCGCCATGCCGGGGCTGGTCAATGCCATTCACAACCAGGCGGACATGATCATGGTGATCCTGGACAATGCCGGCACGGCCATGACCGGTTTTCAGCCGCATCCCGGGATTCCGGTGGGGGCGGATGGAAAGCCGTTGCCGGCCCTGGACATCCCGACGATCTGCCAGGCCATGGGGGTGCGGGTGGAAATCGTCGATCCGTTCCAATTCGCCGCGGCCAGAAAGACCATCGGAGATTTGCTTGACGATGCCGGCGGGGTACGCATGCTGGTGTTGCGACAGGCCTGCGCGCTGAGTCCGGCCCGTAAGGGAAAGAAGGAATGGACGGTGTCGGTGGACCCGGACAAATGCCTGGGCGACGCCTGTGGCTGCAACCGGTTGTGCACGCGGATCTTCAAGTGCCCCGGCCTGATCTGGGACCCGGAAAAAAGGCAGACGCGCATCGACGAATTCGTTTGCGTGGGCTGCGGTGTTTGCGCCCAGGTCTGCCCCCAAAACGCGATTACGGTGGAAAAGGCGGTGAAGGCATGAACACGACAGCGCTGAAACACGACCCCTACAATCTGATCATCACCGGCGTCGGCGGCCAGGGCAACGTCCTGGCCAGCCGCATGGTCGGCGACATGCTCTCCCGGCTGGGATTTGACATCACCATCGGCGAAACCTTCGGCGCTTCCCAGCGGGGCGGGTCGGTCATGAGCCACCTCAGGATATCGCGCCAGGGAAGCTACTCGCCGCAGATCCCCTTGGGCCGGGCCCACATGATCGTGTCCCTGGAGCCCAGTGAGGCTCTTAGAATGCTCAGGGCTTACGGCAACCCGGAGGTTCAGGTGATCACGAACATGCGGCCGGTCCGATCCAGCAGCGTCATCAGTGGCGAGCAGCCATACCCGGCACCGGAAACCATCGTGGGCTGGATCAACGACTTTTCCGAGAAGGCCTGGTTTCTCGACACCACGGAAACCGCGACCCGGCTGGGCAATCCCATTTTCGGCAATGTCATGCTGGTCGGCGCGCTGGCCAGGACGGGCCAGTTACCCCTGGACCGGGATATCTTCGAAGCCGTGGTCAGAAGCCGGATGCCCGAAGCCAAGGTCCGGGTCAACCTGGAGGCCTTCGATGCCGGCGGCGAAATGATCGGGGAAAAAAGCACTTAACCCGGGCACCCTTTCCCATGATTCAGCCGATCCTTAAACGCCAAACCGGCCGGCCCACCTCGGCCGGTTTGGCGGCATTAGCGCTGCAGTTCTTCCAACCCCTCGAACTGGCTCAGGCAGCTCGGGTTGGCCAGGGCGTCGCGATTGGTCACCGGCTGGCCGTGGATGACGTTGCGCACGGCCAGCTCGACCTTCTTCATGTTGATGGTGTAGGGAATCTCGGTCACCTGGATCACCTTGGCCGGCACATGCCGGGGGCTGCAGGCATTGCGGATGGTCGTCTTGATCTTTTTGATCAAGGCCGCGTCCAAGTCGAGACCCTTGGCCAGGGTGACGAACAGGATCACGCGCACGTCGTCCTGCCAGCTTTGGCCCACCACCACGCTGTCGGTCACCTCTGAAAGGGCTTCCAAGGCGGTGTAGATGTCGGCCGTGCCGATACGCACCCCGCCGGGATTGAGGGTGGCGTCGCTGCGGCCGTAAATCGTGATGCCCTTGGTGCGACTGTTGATGCTGATGAAGTCGCCGTGGGTCCAGACGCCGGGGTATTTGGTGAAATAGGCGTTCCGGTAGCGCTGGCCGTCGGCATCGTTCCAAAAGTAAACCGGCATGCTGGGAAAGGCCGCCGTGCAGACCAACTCGCCGGTCTGGTCGTATACCGCCTGGCCGGCATCATTGAAGGCGAAGACTTTAAGGCCTAGCGCGCGTCCCTGCAGCTCACCGGCATGCACGGCGGACATGGGGTTGCCCAGGGCAAAGCAGCCGTTGAGATCGGTGCCGCCGCTGATGGAAGCCAGTTGCAGGTCGGCCTTGATCTCCCGGTAGACGTATTCGAACCCGGAGACGGCCAGGGGCGAGCCGGTCGAGCAGATCATGCGCAATTTTTCCAGATGGCAGTCGCTGCCGGGCTTGTAGCCGGCCTCGGCCAGGGCGGCGATGTAGCGGGCGCTGGTGCCGAAGATCGTCATGCCGACCGCATCGGCCAAGCGCCACAGCACCTCGGGGCCGGGGTGGAAGGGCGAGCCGTCGTAGAGCACCAGGGTGGCACCCACCCCCAGGCCGCAGACCAGCCAGTTCCACATCATCCAGCCGCAAGTGGTGAAGTAGAACAAGACATCCTCGCGCCGCAGATCGCCATGCAGGAGATGCTCCTTGAGCTGGTTGGCGAGAATGCCGGCGTGGCTCTGGACCATGCACTTGGGTTTTCCCGTGGTGCCGGAGCTGTACATGATGTAGAGGGGATGCTCGGCCGGCACCTGCGTGAAGGCGATCTCCGCCGGTGCATAGGGCGCCAGGAAATTCTCCCAGGGGACGGCATGGGGAACGCCGGACAGATCGGGCGTGGTGCGGGTGTAGCCGACCACCACGACTTTTTCCACCATGGGCAGTTCCTTGAGGATGCGGCCCACCCGCTCCAGGCTGTCGAAGGTCTTGCCGTTGTAAAAATAACCGTCGGCGGTAAAAAGCACCTTGGGGCCGATCTGGCCGAAGCGGTCCAGTACGCCCTTGATGCCGAAATCCGGAGAGGACGAAGACCAGATGGCGCCCAGGCTCACGGCGGCCAGCATGGCGATGATGGCCTGGGGCATGTTGGGCATGAACCCGGCCACGCGGTCGCCCTCGGTTACGCCGGCGGCAGCCAATGCCTGGGCCACGCGACTCACCTGGGCATGCAGATCAGCGTAGGTCATGGCGGTCCGGGGCTGACCCTCCCCCTGAAAAATCAGGGCCGTGTGATCGTCCCGGTAGCGCAGCAGGTTCTCGGCAAAGTTCAGTTCAGCACCGCCGAACCAGCGGGCACCGGGCATTTTCGTCGGATCGTCCACCACCTGGGTATAGGGCTTGCTGGTGATGATCCCGGCAAAGTTCCAGAACAGGTCCCAGAAATCGGCAATGTGATCCACGGACACTGCCACAGCTGATCGTAATCGGACAGGGACAAGTTGAAGCGCCGGTTGACCGCGTCCATGAAGCGCACCAGATTGGATTGTCGGACGAAGGCATCGGCAGGCCTCCAAAGCATCTTCGGATCAAACATGATCACCTCCCCCGCAATGGATTGTATCCGGGATGAAACATGATAGAAATCAAATGCTTTTCTACTATTGAAAGTATTGTGGGGACATGCTTAAGTCAAGCCATTTGTGATGTCGATAATAAATGAACATGAAACGGCAACGGTGGACGAGAGGAGGGAAAATGTCCGATTTCAATGACCTGTCGGCCGTGGAGCTCGCTGCGGGAATGGCGGCCGGGGAAATTTCTCCGGTAGCGCTGATGACGGCTACGCTGGCGCGCATTGCCAAACGCAATCCCGATTTGAATGCCTTTGTTGCCCTGCGTCCCGAAGCGGCGCTGGCCGAAGCCCGGCAGACGGCCGACCGCATCGTCGCAGGGAAGCCGGTCGGCCCGCTGGCCGGTGTGCCCTTGGGCGTCAAGGATTTGGAGGATGCTGCCGGCCTGGTCACCAGCTATGGGGCCATCCCGTTTAAAGACAACCTGGCCACGGCCGACGCCATCCAAGTGGCCCGGCTCAAGGCCGCCGGCGCCATCGTGGTGGGCAAAACCAATGTTCCGGAATTCGGCTTCACCGGTTTTACCAAGAACCGGCTTTTTGGTGTCACCCGCAATCCATGGAATCGCGAGCGCACGCCCGGCGGGTCCAGCGGCGGCGCGGCAGCGGCCATCAGTGCCGGCCT
>NZ_BBCC01000151.1 GCF_001311845.1 Desulfosarcina cetonica JCM 12296
CAACGCAGCCGCGTGGGCAAAGGCCCCTGCCAGGGCGCCTTCTGCAGTCTGCGCATGGCCGCCCACATGTACAACCGCGGAATGCTGCGCCAAAGCCAGGGCCTTGACGAGCTTAAAACGTTTCTGAACGAACGTTGGCGCGGGATTCAGCCGCTTTTGTGGGGTCAGGCGGTGGCCCAGGCCGAACTCCAGGAAGCCCTGCATTGCGGATTGCTGGGGTTGGATGGGGATGAACATGCCTGACAAGCCCCCGGATAAACATCCGCAAGCCTGCCAACTCATGATTGTCGGTGCGGGCATGGCCGGCTGCGCGGCGGCCTGTTTGCCGCCCGGGAGGGGATATCGACGATTCAAGTGGGGCTGACCGGGGAAACCCTTTTCGCCAGCGGCCTGTTCGATCTTTACGGCGCCACCCACGAAACACCGCGCACCCTGGTCGATAAACCCTGGCCGGCCATCCAACGGTTGAAAGCCACCTGCCCTGCCCATCCCTATTCACGTGTGACCATCGCGCGGATCCGTTCGGCCATGGATCAAATGACCGATTTTTGGCGGAGGCCGGCCAACCCTACCGGGGGCATGAGAACCACAACGTTCGACTGATCACGTCGGTGGGCAGCATTAAACGCACTTACCGCGTCCCGGTGACCATGTGGGCCGGCGTGCGGGCTCTGGAAACCAAGGCGCCCTGTCTGGTCATCGATGTGGTCGGACTGCGCGGTTTCAGCGCCACCCAAATCGTGGAAACCCTGAAACCGGCCTGGCCCGCGCTGACCGGTGCCTCCATCGAGCTCTCCGGGGAAAACCGTTTGGGTCCCAAGTACGCCGAACACATCGCCCATGGGCTGGCGGTTGCCGAGGCCCGCCGGGAGCTGGCCGAGGCGATTCGTCCCCATCTGGGAACCTGTGAGGTGGTCGGCTTGCCGGCGATTCTCGGCATCCACGATCCCGAAGCCGTTCTGCGGGACCTGGAGGCGATGCTCGGTCGACCGGTTTTTGAAATCCCCACCATGCCACCGTCCATTGCCGGGGTAAGGCTCAAGGAGGCGTTCGATATCCACCTGCCGCGACTGGGCGTGGATACCCGATTTCAGCACCGCGCCCTGTCGGCGGAGCGATTGGCGGATGGGCGGTTTTCACTGCAGATCGGCAAATTGGAGTCCGAGGGCACCGTTGTTGCCGACCACCTGCTGTTGGCCACCGGGCGGTTTTTGGGGAAGGGCCTCACGGCCGAACGCCAGGGCATCCGGGAGTCCCTGCTCCATCTTCCCGTGGTCCAACCGGAACATCGCGGCGCATGGCACCGCGAAACGTTTTTGGCTCCCGAAGGCCACGCGATCAATCTGGCGGGCCTGGCCGTGGATGACCAATTCCGCCCGCTGGACAGCAATGGTCGTCCTGTTTACGGCAATCTGTATGCCGCCGGATCCATTCTGGCCCACCAGGATTGGATGCGCACCAAAAGCGGTACCGGCCTGGCCGTGGCTACGGCCCTGGGCGCCGTTGATGCCCTCAAGCAAGCCCTTCCCTTCACCACCAGACGAAAGGAGTGACCCATGGCTACCTATATCGGCGCCCTGGATCTGGGCACCACCAGCAACCGATTCATCCTTTTTGATCCGCAGGGCCGGATGGTCGGCGCGGATCAGATGGAGCACGCCCAGATCTTTCCCAAACCCGGCTGGGTCGAACACGATCCAATGGAAATTTGGGAAAATACCTGCAAGGTGATCAAGGGTGCCCTGGGCAAGGTCGGTGTGTCTGGCCGGGAGATCATGGCCATCGGCATCACCAACCAGCGGGAAACGGCGGTGGTCTGGGATCGGCAAACCGGCAAGCCGCTGTACAACGCCATCGTCTGGCAATGCACGCGTACCGACGCGATTTGCCGGGAATTGGCCCGCGACGGCGGACAGGATCGGTTTCGGCAAAAGACCGGACTGCCGATCGCCACCTACTTCGCCGGACCGAAGATCAAATGGATCCTGGAAAAACGTACCGGGGGCGCGCGAAGCGGCGGACCGGGGCCGGGCCCTTTTCGGGACCGTCGAGACCTGGATCATCTGGCAGCTGACCGGCGGCGCGTCCGGCGGTGCCCATGTGACCGATGTGTCCAATGCCTCCCGGACCCTGCTCATGGATCTTGCGACGCTGTCCTGGGATGACGAAATTTTAAAAACCATGGGGATTCCCCGTCAGATGCTGCCCCGCATCGTGCCATCCATCGACAAACAGACCTGGGGCCACACCCTCAAGGAGGGTCCCCTGGGAGCGACGGTGCCGGTCTGCGGCGCGCTGGGCGATCAGCAGGCCGCCCTGGTCGGCCAGACCTGTTTCGATATCGGCGAGGCCAAAAACACTTATGGCACCGGCTGTTTCATGTTGCTCAACACCGGCACGCGACCGGTCCAGTCGACCCACGGCCTGCTCACCACCATCGGCTACCAGATCAGCGGCCAGAAACCGGTATACTGCCTGGAGGCTCGGTGGCCATCGCCGGCGCTGGTGCAGTGGTTGCGGGACAATCTCGGGCTGATCCGTTCGGCGCCCGAGGTGGAATCCCTGGCGCGGAGCGTGGATGACAACGGGGGGGGTTTACATTGTGCCAGCGTTTTCCGGACTCTTCGCGCCGTATTGGCGCTCCGATGCCCGAGGGGTGATCGCCGGCCTCACGCGTTTCGTCAACAAGGGCCACATCGCCCGTGCCGTGCTGGAGGCCAATGCGTATCAGACCTTGGATATCATGACCGCCATGAAAAAAGATTCTGGCGTGGAGCTGAGCCACCTGAAGGTGGATGGCGGCATGGTGGCCAACGAACTGCTCATGCAGTTCCAGGCCGATCTTTTGGACGTGCCCGTGATCCGGCCATTGATCACCGAAACGACGGCCCTGGGTGCCGCGTATGCGGCGGGGTTGGCCATCGGCTTGTGGGACTCCATGGCGTCGCTGAAAAAGTACTGGTCGGTAGATCGGACCTGGCAGCCGCAAATGACCGATGCGGTCCGCCAGGCCGGCATCCGGGGGTGGCGGAAAGCGGTGCAGCGAACCTTTGACTGGGTGGATTGATCGCTGTCAAGGCTTGCGGATCCTTAAGGAGGGAGGCGTACTTTTGCGTACGCCGCAGCGACGGAGGATTCGCGCAGCGCCGGTATCGGGCTTGTTACGAATCCGTCAAGGCTTGCGGCCGACGAAGAGATTGGCTATCCCCAACGTCAGCCGCCGGCAGCCGACCCGATGGAAACCGGCCTCGCGCATGATCGCCAGGAAGCGATCCGCCGTGGGAAACCGGGCCACGGATTCGGGCAGGTAGGAATAGGCGAAGTGATGCCTTGAAAACAGGCGGCCGATGGCTGGCAGGGCCCGCTGAAAATAGGCCAGGTAAGCGTCGCGCAGACGGCCGGGCTTGGGGGTGGCCAATTCCAGGACCAGGAGCATGCCGCCGGATTTGAGGCTTTCATGAAATGCCGCCAGGGCCTTTTTTTGTCCTGGATATTCCGAATGCCAAAGGCAATCGTCACCGCATCAAACGTGGACCGGCCAAATGGCAACGCCAGGGCATCGCCGGCCAAAAGGGCGGCGGTCGGCCAGCGGCGGATCTTTTCACTGGCCAGGCGCAGCATGCCCGGCGAAAAATCCAGTCCCGCCACCTTAACCCGAGCGCCTTTCTGACGATATATCTCCAGAACGACATCCCCGGTACCGCAGGCCACATCCAGGATTCGGCCGTTTGCGGGAAGGTCCAAGGCGGCAATCATTTTTCGCCGCCAGGACACATCCTGGCGAAGGCTCAGCAACCGGTTGAGCAGATCATACCGCGGGGCGATGCTGTCGAACATGTCGCGCACAAAGGGAAGCTCCCGGGTTTCCATTGACATCCTTTCAACTTGCATTAAGTTTGATCATCATTTAAAAGCGGTAGGATTAACATAACATCCCCTCGGTGACAACACGAAGGAGTAACGTTTCAGGACGATCCATGGCAGCCAAACGAGACTACTATACCGTGCTTGGCGTTGAGCGCAACGCCGATGACGCGGGTTTGAAAAAAGCTTATCGCAAGCTGGCGTTGAAATTTCATCCGGACAGAAATCCCGGTGACCACGAAGCCGAAGAGAAGTTCAAGGAGGCCGCCGAAGCCTACGATGTCCTCCGGGATGCCCGAAAACGCCAGATCTATGACCAGTATGGCCACCAGGGGCTTGAGGGATCCGGTTTTTCCGGCTTTGGTGGCTTCGAGGATATCTTCTCCAGCTTCGGCGATATTTTCGAGGATTTTTTTGGTTTTGGCGGCGGGCGCCGCTCAAGGAGCCGGGTGCGGCGGGGTGCGGATCTACGCTATGACATGCAGCTTTCCTTTATGGAAGCGGCCTTTGGCACGGAAAAAGAGATCGATGTGGAGAAGGCGGTAACATGTTCCGACTGTAACGGAACCGGGGCCGCCCCGGGAACCGGTGTCGAAACCTGCCCCCAATGCGGGGGTACGGGACAAATCGGCCGCAGTCAGGGCTTTTTCACCGTCCGTACCACTTGCGGGCATTGCCGCGGCCAGGGCCAAGTCATCGCCAACCCCTGCGCCACCTGCCATGGCCAGGGAAAATTTTGGCCCGAAAGAAGGTTTCCGTCAGGGTCCCTGCCGGCGTGGACAATGGCTCCCGGCTAAGGCTGACCGGCGAGGGCGAAGCCGGTGCCCAAGGGGGACCGATGGGTGATCTTTATGTCTTTATCCATGCCCAGCCCCATGAATTCTTCAAACGGGAAGACACCCATGTGATCTGCCAGATTCCCATCTCCTTCGTCCAGGCCGCCCTGGGCGACACGATCACGATTCCCACGCTTAAAAGCGAGACCCAATTGGAAATTCCCAAGGGAACCCAGCCGGGTGATGTCTTTCGTGTGCGCGGCGAGGGAATCCCTTCCCTGCGCAACGGTCACCGGGGTGACCAGATTGTTCAGGTCAATATCAAGACCCCCACCCACCTCAACAAAAAGCAGGTGGCGTTGCTCAAGGAGTTTGCCGCCCTGGAAGAAAACAAATTCACCAGCAAGTTGAAAAACATCCTTAAGAGCGGCCCCACCCGGGCAGCCAATTGAGTTGCGGTCAATTGGGCTGAGGCCAAATGGGCTGAGGATAGATCTACAGGAGCGCAGCCATCATGTTCGAGTTGAAAATTCTCAACCACTTTTCCGCCGCCCATCAACTGACCATGGTGGCCAAAAAATGCGAAAATCTGCATGGCCACAACTGGCGGGTGGAAGTGTGCGTAAAAGGAGAGCGCCTCAATGAGGCCGGCGTGTTGATCGATTTCGGCGTTATCAAGGGTTATGTCAAGGAGATCATGAAGCGCCTCGATCACCAGTTTCTTAACGAATTGCCCTATTTCGAGAAAGATCCGCCCTCCTCGGAAATCCTGGCGGTTTACATTGCCAACAGCCTGAAGGAGATGATCGACGAACCCGGTATTCGTGTTAGCCGGGTCACGACCTGGGAATCCGATGACGCTTGCGCCACCTATTTCCCGGAGTAATCGCCACACGCCAATTTCTGCGCGATCGCCTGCCACGACACCCGCAAATCGATACCCACAGGGGCTGGTTCGGAGAATTTTTCCCGCCGGCCCCCTTTTTGCTTTATGAACCCGTCACGATTGTGTTTGCAGGGTTTTCCAACAGGCCACCAACTCATCCCGCGTAATGATGGCCGTGGCGTCGGGAACCTGACCGCGGATGTTGTCCATGCCCCCTTCCTGGCGATCCACCAGAACGATGGCTCGAACGACGTCCAAGCCTTCTTCACGGGCCCGCTCGATGGCCTTGATGGTCGAGCCGCCGGTGGTGGCGACATCGTCGATGACCACGACTTTCTCGCCGGCAGGAATGTCGCCTTCGATCCATTTGACGATGCCGTGATCCTTCTGGGTCTTGCGAATCGAAAAGGCGTTGATCGGCTGGCCCTGCAGCTCAGAGGCGAAAGCCGTGGCCATGGCGATGGGATCGGCCCCGAAGGTCAGGCCGCCGACGGCCGCTGCACCGCTGTCACGCATGGCGGAGAACATCAGGTGGCCGGTGAGAAACATGCCGCGGGCACTCAAGGTCGTGGGTTTGCAGTTCACATAGAAACGGCTCATACGGCCGGAAACCAGTTTGAACGTGGGGGTTTCGGTATACTTAAAGGATTTTTGACACAACAGTCGAATCAGTTCATTTTTCATGGAGGCGCCTCCCTGGCCGCCGGATTTCCAAGAAATAATTGATTTCAAGAGGTTTTTCAGATAAAAAAGCCTCCACCGAACTGGAAGAAGCCCGTCATTGGGATTCAGTGGAGGCTTCGCAAGGAAAACTGGGAACAGCACTCCTTGAGCGTAACGGTCTCTTAACAGGTGGCGGGATGCCGGTCAATGCCAAACCCAGAGGAGCTTTCAGCCGCGTGCCACTTGAATCAAAAGAGAAAAATGCGGTGATCCGGATGTTTCATGTCCACAAGCGCTATGGGGCCAAGCAAGCCTTGGTGGATGTGACCCTGGACATTGTCAAGAACGCGTTTCTCTATATCAGTGGCCCCAGTGGCGCGGGAAAATCGACCCTGCTCAAGCTCCTTTACCTGGCCGAACCGGTTTCCGAAGGGCAGATCATCGTCGACGGCATGAATCTTTCGCGCATCTCCCATCGCCGCATTCCCCTTCTGCGACGTAAATTTGGCATTATTTTCCAGGATTATAAGCTGATTCCCACGCGTACGGTTTACGAAAACGTCGCCTTGGTGCTGGAGGCGCGCGGGCAACAGCGCGCCATGGTGGAAAAAAAGGTCAAGAGCATGCTGCGCGTGGTGGGCATGAAGGACCGGTTGAGCGCTTATCCGCCCAGTCTCTCCGGCGGTGAGCAGCAGCGCGTTGCCGTGGCTCGGGCCGTTGTCGGCGACCCGACCATCATCCTGGCCGATGAACCGACGGGCAGTTTGGATGATGACTCGGCAGCCACCATTCTCGACCTGCTCGACCAGTTTTACCATCGCGGCGCAACCGTCGTGGTGGCCACCCACGACCGATCACTGCTGGAACGCGGCAACGGGCGCGTGCTTCAGCTGCGTCAGGGCCGGCTCGACTTGCCGGCGGATATTTGAAAAGGGCAGGATAATGCGTTCGTCTATCCAACGCGCCATTAAAGATATCCTGGAGAATCGCTTTCTCAATGCGATCACGATCATTACCATGGCCCTCTCCGTGTTGATCGTCAGCGCCTTCGGTCTCTTTTTCCTCAATGTGCAGGATCTTTTCGATGCCTGGAAAAAAGGGATTCGCATCATGGTTTACCTGGCGCCGGCAACCACCGAAACCCAACGCCTGGAGATCGGCCATCGGTTGCAAGCCTTTGACGGCATCCAGGATATCCACTTTGTTTCCAAGGCGGATGCCCTGCGGCTGATGAGAAAGCGCATGCCGCGACAGTCTTCGCTGCTTGACAACCTGAAGGAAAACCCGCTTCCCGACGCCTTTGAGGTGACCCTGGTGAGTGACTCCCATTCGCCGGAAAAAATCGAGCTTCTGGCCCAACGCATCGAAGGCCTGCCCTCGGTGGCGGAGGTGGAATATGGGCAGCAGTGGATTGAACGCTTCGCTAATTTTTTTAACCTGTTCAAGCTGGCCGGATACGGCATGGGAACGCTGTTTTTCATGGCCACGGTGTTCATTACGGCCAATACGATCCGGCTGGTGCTCTATTCCCGGCGGGAGGAGATCCAGATCATGCGGCTGGTGGGCGCGACAGACACCTTCATAAAAGTGCCGTACTATCTGGAGGGGCTGATCCAGGGACTCATGGGCAGCCTGATCGGCATTGCGCTGCTGTATGCCGCCTTTTCGGCGGTCGGGTCCCAGTTCCAGCAGAATCTTTCCGCCGAGATGGTTCTGATCCGTTTTCTTCCGCTGTCGTTTTGCGGCGGGATCATCGGTGGTGGAATGGTAATCGGGTTGTTGGGCTCCTTTTTTCGCTCAAACAGTTCATGAAGCGGTGATGCAGCGGACCGGTTTCCCAAAAACGTCCCGACAAGCGGTGCTGCGACGCTGTCTGGTAGCGGTGTTGATCGGCTGCTGGGGTGTCTGGCTTGCCGGCGCCATGCCAGCCGCCGGTGAGGCGCGTCAAGCCACCGTTCTGGTGTCCAGGCTCAACCTGCGCGCCGGCCCCGGCCAACAACACCCCGTGATGGCAATGCTGCCCCGGGGAGCCCGGGTAGAGGTGCTGGCCCAGGCGGGTGAATGGGTCCGCATCCGGTTCGGGGAACAGATCGGGTTTGTCATCAACCGCAAAGGCTATCTACGGTTGGCCGACCCCGCGCGCATCACCGGCAAGGAGGCCTCCCCGAGTGTGTCCGCAAAACGGAAAAAGGATCTGGCGCGGCAGCTGAAGACATCGCGGCAGCAGGTGGCGGCTTTCACCCAAAAAGAGACCGCCATCGTCAATGCGCTGGACGACACGGATCGGTCCCTGGACCAGGTGCGCAAGCGGGTCACCCAGATTGCCGCGGAATTGAAGGTGCTTGACGAACAGATGGGAACCATCGAGGCACACTACCGGGAACTCGAAGCGCGGGCGAAAACCACCGAAACCTATATCGCCGATCGGCTTGTGGCCCTGTACAAACTCAGTTGGCTGGGAAAATTCCATGTTCTCGCCTCGGCGGACTCGGTATTCGATTTTTTTTCACGCAAACGGGCCATGGAGCAAATTTTGCTGTATGATGCATCGGCCATGGACCGGCTGGCCCGGGATAAGGCGCAAATGCAGCAACTGATCGATCAACTGGTGGCCAAAAAAAATGAGAAGCAGTCCCGGTCCGCCGAACTGAGCGCCAAAATGGATGCCTTGAAAGCGCAGCAAACCCGGCGGGAGGCCTTGCTGCAGGAAATCCGAAGCAAGAAATCGCTTCAATTGGCGGCCATCGCTTCACTTGAGGCCGCCACCCGCGAACTGAACCGCAAGATCGCCGAGCTGAAGCGCTCCCCACCGACCGCGTCGCTGCGAACCAAGCCGGCGCCGCTGACAGCCCCGTCGGAAACGGCGCCGGCGACGCCACCCAAGCCGGGGAAACCCTTTGCGGCGCTTAAGGGCTTGCTAATGATGCCGGTCAACGGTAGAGTAGTATCTTTTTTCGGTCCCTATACCGACCGTCGATTTAATGTGACCAATTTCCAAAGCGGGATTAATATCAAAGCGGAAAGAGGCGAGCCCATCCGCGCCGTGCATCGCGGCAAGACGCTTTTTTCATCTTGGTTCAAAGGGTTTGGCAACATGATCATTATCGATCATGGAGACCACTATTATACCGTTTATGCTCACCTGGAAGAGATGTTCAAGTCAAAAGGAGATCCGGTGGAAACCGGAGAAGTAATCGCCACATTGGGTGACAGTGGGTCGCTCCAGGGGGCCGGCCTGCATTTCGAGATCCGGCACCATGGAAAACCGATAAACCCCTTGGGCTGGATAAAGAAAGGCTAAAGGAGAAACAATGACAGCCAAAACTACCCGACACCTCAAACTGTGGGTGACCATCGTACTCGTGTCAGCCATCCTGATACTGGGACATGGTTTCTACCGGGATCTGTCGGCCAGCAATGAGGATACCTACAAGGGCTTGAAGCTCTTTTCCGACGTCATCGAGCTGCTGCAGAAAAATTACGTGGACAAAGTCGACACCCAGAAGATGATCGAAGCGGCCATCCAGGGCATGGTGCACAGCCTTGATCCGCACAGTTCGCTTTTGCCGCCGGAGGCCCTGAAGGAACTTCAGATCGATACCCAGGGTGAATTCACCGGATCGGGATTCACGTCACCATGCGCAACAACCTGGTCACGGTGATCTCCCCCATCGAGGGCACACCGGCCTATCGCGCCGGCGTGAAGGCCGGCGACAAAATCATCAAGGTTGACGGCACGGTCACCGAGGACCTGCGGGATGCGGTCAAGCGCATGCGCGGTCCCAAGGGAACACGGTGGTCTTGACCATCTTACGCCAGGGCGCATCGGAGCCCCTGGAATTCAGCCTGGTCCGGGATGTGATTCCCATCTATAGTGTCAAGGCCGAGCTGCTCAAACCCGGATATGGCTACGTCTGGATCACCAACTTCCGCGAGAATACCACGAGCGACCTGATCCAGGCCTTGGATGCCATGGAATCCAGTGGTACCCCCCTCAAGGGGCTGGTGCTGGACCTACGGGACAATCCCGGCGGGATTCTCAACCAGGCGATTGAAGTTTCCGATCTTTTTCTGAATTCGGGAGAAATTCTCAGCATCAAGGGCCGCGATGGCCAGAACACCAAGGTGTTCAAGGCCCACCCCAATGAGGTCAAACGCAACTATCCCATCGTGGTGCTGATCAACGGCGGCAGTGCCAGCGCTTCGGAGATTGTGGCCGGCGCCCTGCAGGATGACAAGCGTGCCCTCATTTTGGGAACCACCTCCTTTGGCAAGGGTTCGGTGCAGACGGTGGAGACCCTGAGGGACGGCTATGGCCTTAAATTCACCATCGCCCGTTACTATACGCCGTCCGGTCGGTCAATTCAGGCCAAGGGCGTCGAACCGGATGTCGTGGTCAAGCCAAATGTCATCGCCGAGGCGGACGTGCCGACCGAACGGATGATCAAGGAGAAGGACCTCAAAAACCATCTGGACGCCGAGCCGGACGATGGTTCCGAGGCCATGCTTCAGGAACAGGCCCCGGAAAAGAAGGAGGCTCCCGCGCCGGAGGATCCGCCGGCCTTGAAGCGTTTCAAAGCCAAGCACAGCCCGCTGGATCGGAAGACCCTGCTCGGCGACAACCAGGTCCTGCGGGCGCTGGATATCCTGATCAGCTACGATATTTTCAAAGATCTGAAAAATGGCTAAGAAAGGCCCGGTCAAGCCAAAACCAAAACCCCGGGCTCGAAAAAATAGGAAAAAATCCGCTTCCGGCGCGCTGCAACGCCAGTTGATGAAAGTCGTGGCCGGGCTGGCCTTGATTGTCTGTCTCGTGGTTACCGCCGGGCTGTTGGCCCATCGGATGCTGATGCGCCCGGCGGCAGTACCCATGCCGGCCGCCAAATCGACGACGCCCACGCCAAAGCCGGTTCCGGTGAATAAACCGGTTCCGCGGCCCGTCATTAAGCCCAAACCGGCCATGCCGCCGGAGGTGGTTCACCATTCAGTGCCCGACTACGAAGCATTCCACCGCGAAACGGTGCCACCGCCACCGCCCATTAAAAGGGTCAAACCGGTAACCGACGGAATCCCGGTGGCGATCATCATCGATGACATCGGCTATGACCGCAAGATGGCCGATGGCTTCCTTTCGTTGGGCGTGCCGTTGACCTTCTCCGTGCTTCCCCAGGGCAGGTTTAATCAGAGTATCATCGCCAAGGCCCGTGAGAAGGATGTGGAGATCATGCTGCACCTGCCCATGGAACCGGCCAATTATCCGGCCGTCAATCCGGGACCCGGTGCGCTGCTGGCCAGCATGAGCCCCGACGAACTGATCGCCCAGCTGAATGCCGATCTGGCCAGCGTGCCCGGGGCCAGGGGGGTCAACAACCACATGGGTTCGAAGCTGACCGCCTCCTCGGATCGGATGCGCCAGGTTTTCACGATCCTTAAAAAACGGGATCTCTTTTTTGTGGACAGCCGCACCTCCGCCGATACGCTTTGCCGGCCTCGGCGGAGCTGCTGAAGCTGCCCTTCGCTGAACGGGATGTTTTTCTCGATCACGAGCAGACGCCGGAATTTGTGCGCAAGCAGCTCAAGCTGCTGATCAAACGCGCCAGGGAGCAGGGATTCGCCATCGGCATCGCCCATCCGCATCCGGTAACCCTCAAGGTCCTCAAGGAGATGCTGCCGGAATTGAGGGGTGCCGTTCTCTTCACCCACGCCTCCCAGGTGGTGGCCCTTCAGGAAGGCTGAACAGCCGGCGAAGGTTATTCAAGGGAAAGTCGATCGATGACGTTGTTTTCAGGCATCATATACAATATCAAAGGGTTTTGGTTGGGGATAAAGACGCCTCGGCTGTTGATGCTGGGGCTTTTGCGATTTTTTGTCGTGGCGCTCTTAACCTTGGGATTGTCCGGTCTGATCCTGGCCAAACATGCCGACATCCTTGCCCTGTTGTGGCAACGACCGGAAAGCGCCTGGTTCGTCTGGGCCTGGTATTTGGCGTCCTGGCTGCTTTCACTGCTGCTGATGGGGATTGCGGCGGTGATTTCTTATCTCTTGAGTCAGGTCCTTTTCGCCGTCTTGATCATGGACATGATGTCCCGCATCACCGAGCGCCTGGTCACCGGCCAAAAAGCCACGGCACCCCAGGTGCCGGTCATAACCCAATTGGGTTTCCTGCTCCGGCAGGAACTCCCACGCAACATCTTCCCCGTTGTGCTGACCCTGTTGATCATGGTGCTGGGCTGGTTCACCCCATTGGGCCCCGTGCTGACCGTCGTCGGTCCGCTGGTGGCGGTGATTTTCCTGGCCTGGGACAACACCGATCTCGTGCCGGCGCGTAATCTTCAGCCCTTCAAGACACGCTTCAGAAGCCTCGGACACAGCCTGCCATTCCATCTGGGATTTGGCTTGCCCTTTCTGATTCCGGTACTGAATCTCCTGCTGCTCAGTTTTGCGCCGGTGGGTGCGACGCTCTATCATCTCGACCACGATTCCAAGACGGCTTGAAAAGTCCGTCTAAGGCTCCGTCGGCACCCTCCGCGTAAATGACGGCGGGGCGCCGATCAGCGGTTGTTTGCCGCCGTGGCCTTCCGACAAGCGATTGCCACCCATCCGTCCTTTTCCAGGAGTTCGACCACGTTGAAGCCATGGGCCGTGAGCCCCTCGCGGACCACCTCCTTTTTGGCCGTGATGATGCCCGAGCAGATGAATGTGCCGCCCTCTTTCAGCACTCGGGCAACCGCCGGCAGCAGCACTAGGATCACCTCGGCCAGGATATTGGCCGCCACCACGTCGAAGGTTTCCCTAACCTCATCCACCAGGTTGCCGGCCAGGAGCCGGAAATCGGCGATCTTGTTGACGCCCAGGTTCTTTTCGGCCACGGTCACGGCCACGCTGTCGCTGTCCACCCCAAAAACATGGTCGGCGCCGAGTTTGGCGGCGGCGATCATGAGGATGCCCGAGCCGGTGCCCACATCCAGAAAGTGATCCCCGGGTTTGAGGTAGGTTTCGATCAGGTTGATGGAGAGCGCCGTGGTGGCGTGGGTGCCGGTGCCGAAGGCCATGCCCGGATCGATTTCGATGATGATTTCCTCCGGCTGGGCCGCATAGTCCCGCCAGGTGGGCTTGACCACGATGCGCTCGCTGATGCGCTCTGGCCAGAAATACTCCTTCCAGGCCTCGGCCCAATCCGCTTCGTCGATTCGGCTGTAGGTCACCCGACCGCGGATGCGTACGGGTTTGAAGCTGCCCCAGGGCGGTTTCAAGATAGCGGCATTTCTCGCTGGCGTCCCGGGTGTCGGCGAAGTAGCCGGTCACGCCCGGCGCCGTCGGCGGGCGGACCGCGTCGTCGCCCCAGTCCTGATCCAGATCCATCACCGGATCGTCCACGACAACCCCTTTAAGATCCAGGGTGTAGAAGATGTCAGCCACAAGGTCCGTTGCCAGCTCACGGTCCGGGCCGTCGAAAGTCACCTTGGCGGCGATCCATTTCATGGGCGGGTCTCCTTTAGATGTCAGCCGGTCGGGCTGAGAAATGCTCTTTGGGCGGATTGAAATAACCGAAGTTGAGTTCGGGAAAGCGCTTGCGGATCATTCGCAGCAGTGGGCCCACGCCCACCGGCGGCCCCATGGGGGCGGCTTGGCGCATCCTGTCCAGGTAGCGCCGGGGATCGAAATTGAGGTTGCGCCACTGGATCAGCCGGACAGGGTGCTTTTCCAGGAAAACCGCCAAGGCCGCCGCCTCTTCGGGGCTATCGGTGAAACCCGGACAATTGAGGTAGTTGATGGCCACGTGGCGGCCTTTGGCGAGGGCCAGATCGATGCTTTCCAGCACATTGGCGAAACCATATCCTTTCGGCCGGAAGTAGGCGTTGTAACAGGCCTCGCGCACGGCGTTCATGCTCACCCGGATGCTGTCCAGGCCCGCATCCAGCAGGGGGGCCAGCACTTCCGGCAGGCTGGCGTTGGTGTTCATGTTGATGGTGCCCGCATCCGTTGCCGCACGGATGCGGGTGATGGCCGGGCCGATGACCTTTGCCGCCAGGAGTGGATCACCCTCGCAACCTTGGCCGAAACTGACCACGGCCTTTTTGACCCGCCGGATGTGGGCCAAGGCCACCTCGGCGATCTCCTCGGGCGAGGGCGTGAAGGCGATGCGGTTCTGGCTGCTGATCAACTGGGGGTCGTGCTGCAGGGAGATGCATCCCAGGCAGCGGGCATTGCAGGCCCTTGATGTGGGCAGGGGCGCCTCGTAGCGGCCCAGGAAAAAATTCTTGCCCGCCGGACAGCCATAGGTCAGGGCGCAAAGCTCCAGGTGACGGGCCAGGCGGTTATCCGGTAATTGTTCGCGCATCTGTTCGACCCCGGCCACGATCCGGTCCCGGGACATACGGCGCAGATCCTGACGCGGTTCGCGGTCGACGACGATGGCCGCCGAGCGAAAGCCGCCGTCCTGCCAGCCGACCGCCCCGTAGGCGAACAGGGGCAGGGTCCGGGACTCGGGGCATTCTTCGTAAGCACAGACATGGGTCAGCACCACGCCGGGAGAGTTGAAAACCGCCACGGGAAAAATCCGCTCTTGGGGCGCATGGGGGTTGTGGGGCACGGGCCGGGTTTCGCCGCTGGCCAGGTCCAGGAGCAGGGGGATACGATCGGGCAGGAACATCAATTCGCTGCCATAGGGCATGGCGATGGTGTTGGCCGTCGTCAGCGGTGTGCGTTGTGGCCCGTCGGCGCCCACGGCGGCGAATCCTTCGAGATCGAAAATTTCACCGTGCGCGTTGGCCACGACGGCATTCAGGGGCCGGGATGGCGAGGGGCCCGGCCGCCTTTTGGGTTTGGGGTGTCGTTTGGAGCGTTTCATGCGCCTCTTCGTTTTTTGGGTATCCGGTAAAGCGATGCCAGCCGCTGGGGCCTCATGCCGGCCAGGCAGCCGGTGGCAATGAGGGTGTTGACCAACGTGGTCCGAAGCGGCCCCAAACGCTGCCAGCGCCTGGCCGAGGTAATGGCGGCGGCCGGTGCCATGGCAATGCGGCCGCGGCGGGCCATGCGCCGGACCAGATAGAGATCCTCGGCGATGGGGACCTGGGGAAAGCCGCCGACCCGGAAAAAATCACGGCGGCGCAGGAAAAGGCCCTGGTCGCCATAGGGTAGTTTCAATCGTCCGGCGCGCTGGTTGGTCCAGAAAGAAATCCAGCGCATGACCGGCGAGGAAAGATCCGTGGCAAACCGGAAGGCGCCCAGGACGACCCGGCGGTCCATGAGGGTATCGAAAATGTGCGCGACAGGGTCTTGGGGCAGCCGGGTGTCGGCATGCAGGAAAAGCAGCACCTCGCCGCCAGCCGCTGCCGCGCCCCGGTTTTGTTGGCGCGCGCGACCGATAGGGCCATGGACGATGCGCGCACCCAGGCGACGGGCAATGGCCACGGTGGCATCCGTGCTGCCGCCGTCGCAAACGATGGTTTCGGTATCCGCTGCCGCGGCGCTTTCAAGGGTCCGGCCAATCTGCCGCTCCTCGTTGAGGGTGGGGATGATGACAGAGAGATAAGGTTTCGGCGGCTTGATCCGTTCCAGATTCACTGGCGGATCCAGATCCGCCGGGGTGTCCAGGTCGGCGAGCGGTTCGAGCAGAAACGGCTGGATGCCCGCTTGTTCGGCCCATTTGAGAGTCGCGGACAAAACATCGGGCGTGCTCCAGGCGATGCCGTCGAAGAGGTTCAGCGGGCGGGTCAGGCCCACCAGCCAGTATCCGCCGTCGCGGCTGGGGCCCAGCACGAGGTCGTGATGCGCCAAGCCGGCGAAAGCGTTTTTTAAGATCGTGGCCGACATGGCGGGAATGTCCGTGCCCACCAGCACGACCCGCGCGGCTCCCCCCTGGAAGCGTCCTGGATGGCCGTGGCCATGCGCCGGCCCAGGTCGCCGTTGGCCTGGGGCGTGTATTGCAGGTCTTTCCCACCCAGCCAGCGCTGCAGGTGGGCGGCGTCGCCGTCGGCATGACAGAAACGAGCCGCACCCC
>NZ_BBCC01000152.1 GCF_001311845.1 Desulfosarcina cetonica JCM 12296
CACTCCCAGATTCGTGCGCGCGTATGGACCTTTGATCGGAAAGAAGTTGTCGATGAAGCTTTTTTTATGAGGCGGCTCAAGCAGGCCATGGATCTTCGCCGGTCGATCCTCCCGGGCAGCGACACCACGGCCTGTCGTCTGGTGGCCGCCGAATCCGACGGTCTGCCCGGCTTGATCGTGGATCGTTATGACTGCTGGTTGGTATGTCAGTTTCTCACCACCGGCAGCGAGCATTGGAAAAAGACCATCGTCGAGACCCTCCGCCTTTTGGTTCCCGATTGCCGCGGCATCTACGAGCGCTCGGATGTGGATGTACGCAAAAAAGAAGGATTGGGGCTCACCACCGGGGAGTTATGGGGAGCGCCGCCGCCTGAACAGGTTGTCATTCATGAAAACGGCTGCCGTTTTCTGGTGGATCTGCGTAGCGGTCACAAAACCGGTTTTTACCTGGACCAACGGGACAACCGGGCCCATGTCGCCACATTCGCCAGGGGCGCGCGCATGCTCAACTGTTTTGCCTACACCGGCGGATTTGCCGTGGCCGCCCTGAAGGCCGGGGCGGACCATGTGGTCAATATCGACACCTCGGCACCCTCGCTGGCCCTGGCCGAGGCCAACATCGCACGCAACGGCCTGGATTCGAGCCGGGTCGAAAATGTCGTCGGCGATGTATTCACCCGCCTTCGAACCTATGTCCGCGAGAAACGATCCTTCGACCTGATCGTGCTCGACCCGCCCAAATTCGTCACCGGCAAGGGCGATCTGATGCGTGCGGCCCGCGGCTACAAGGATATCAATCGCCTGGCATTCGAACTGCTGGACCATGGCGGTGCCCTTTGCACGTTCTCCTGTTCCGGGTTGATGGAACGTCATCTTTTCCAGAAAATCGTGGCCGATGCCGCACTTGACGCCAAACGACCGGCCAGGGTGACGCACTGGCTGAGCCAATCGCCGGATCACCCCATGGGTCTGAATTTTCCGGAGGGCAGCTACCTCAAAGGCTTGGTCTGCCGCGTATAAAAGAAGGAGATGATCCCATGCGTATGTTTGCCCTGACCCTTGTGTGCCTCTTTTGTTTAACCGTTTCGGCCAACGCCCAGGGCGGCATGGCCAGCATCAGGAGCAATCACAGTGTCATTGAAACCGCGGATCGGTTGGCCTCTGCTTTGAAGGAAAAGGGGTGGGTGGTTTACGATCGGATCGACCATGCTGCGGCGGCCCGTCAGGTCGGGCAGACACTCAGACCCACCCTGCTGATCCTTTTCGGCTCACCCACCATGAACACCCCCCTGATCCAGCGCAGCCGTACCATGGGGATCGATCTGCCCCTCAAAGCGCTGATTTGGGAAGATGCCAACCGCATCGTATGGCTCACGTATACACCGCCCGACGATCTGGCCCGTCGCCATGGTATCACCGAAATGGGGGACACCTTCGGGAAATCCAAACCTTGCTCTCCAACGTGGCCACGGCGGTTACCCTGCCCTAAAGCGGTTACCGTAACGACGAAGGATACGCGTAACGCCGATATCGGGCTTGTTACGAATCCGTCAACCTTGATCTTGTGCGTTGCCGCCATTCCGCCAATATGTTACCTTAAAGATCAGGATCAGGCTATGATCAACGCCCTGAATTTTTGTTATAATACCACCCCCGACAGGAATGAGGCGTGCCGAAGCAAATGCCGTCGGAATCGTCAAATCCCGAAACCAGCCTGCATTGGCAGGACGACAGTGGCATCGTCCACCGTCTCGCCCTGACCGATAAAATCTTCCTCGGCCGTACTTGCCGGGGAATCGATCCGGATAAACGTATTATCATCCGCAATCCAACGATTTCCCGCGACCACGCCGTGGTCAGTTTGACCCGCGGAAAGGTGGAAATTACCGATCTGAGCAAAAACGGCACCTGGGTCAATGATGTGCGCATGGCACCGGGATCCTCCCAGCGGCTGGTCAACGGAGACCGCATTTCCTTGGGCGGCGTCGCCATCTACCTCTGTCATCCGCAAGGCACGGCCGCTGCAACGGACACCTGGTCCGAGCAGACCGCCATCCAACCGGCTTCCGTTTTCGTCACCAGCCTGGTGGCCGATGTGCGGGGATTCACCACTTTCTCCCAACAAGCCGATTCAGCGGTGGTGCATGCCTTCATCACGGACTTGTTTGCCCGTTTCACCCAAATCGTGAGCCAGCATCACGGAACCCTGAAAGATTACGTCGGTGACGCCGTTTTCGCCTTCTGGGAGCATCCCCTGGGGGGGGGTGCCGAATATGCGCGCTCCGCCTGTCAGGCGGCCATCGACCAGATGCGCAGTGTGCCTGAAATTCACCGCCAACTGGCCCGCCGCGGTCTGACCATGGCCCGACCACGCATCGGCTGGGGGCTGACCAGCGGTCTGATCACCCTCTCCCATTTCGGTTCACGCGCTTCCGACCTGGCCTTGGTGGGTGACTGTGTCAACCTGGCCTTTCGCCTCTCCACCATGGCCAACAAAACCATTCCCACCCCGATTCTCTTGTGTTCACAGACCGCCGCCATGGTATCCGACCAACTTCGCCTGGTGGACATGGGCTGTCAGCCGATCCGCGGCCGAACCGGTCAAGAGCAGCTGTTCGGCATTCAATTGGATTGAGATACGTGCATGGAAGCCAAACACTGCGCCGAATTTTGCATCCACCTGCATCATCTGGGACCCGACGGACGCGCCCGGCCCAGTCTCTGGTTCGATTGCTTTCAGAATGCCGCCAGCCAGCAAAGCGCCTGTCTGGGACTCTCCATCCGCGACCTGATCCAACGCGGCCTCACCTGGGTGGTCTCCCGTTATCGGCTCAAGGTTTTACGGCCCCCCGGATGGCGGGAACGCATCCGGGTCGTCACCTGGCGATCCACGCCACACGGACGGATGGTTCCCCGCGAATTCAGTGTTATCGACGAGAAGGATCGCCTCATCGCCATGGGCCAGGGCATCTTCATGCTACTGGATTACGCCACCCGCCAGCCGGTCTCGCCAACCGGCCCCTTGGCGGCCTATCCGGTGGTCGATGAAACGGTCTTCACAGAAGCCTTCACGCGCCTGCCGGCGCTCACGGCCCCATTGAACCCACCGGTTAAAATCACCGTACGACGGGACGATCTGGACCTCAACCGCCACGTCAACAACACCCGCTACATGGTCTTCGCCCTGGAAAGCATTCCCGACGAGATCCAGGACAACCTTCAGCCGGATCGGATCGATGTCGTTTTCAAGGCGTCGGCACGCCTGGGCGACATCGTCAAAGCCCGGGTACAGAAGATGGACGGTCCCCATCCGACGTTTCTGCACCAGCTGGTGCGACAGACGGATGGTCAGGAGTTCTGCCGGTTGCTGACCCGCTGGCGGCCACCCACATGAAACGAATCAGCTTCGATGCGTACCTGAAGCGGGTTACCCAAACGCCCTACTGGGCTTTGGCCGGCTGCGTTCTCATCACCCTGTTCCTCGCCTGGCAGCTTCCCGGGCTTTCCTTCAAGACCACGATCTACGACCTGGTCATCGAGGATCTGAACGAGGCCGCCCGTTATCGGCAGTTCCTCGCCCGGTTCGGCGGGGATGAAATCATCCGCATCGTGGTCAAGGCCGACAACGTTTTCGATCCGGCCACGTTTGCCAAAATTTCCCAGCTTTCCGCGGCTGCCGCTAAAATCGATGGGGTGATCCGGATCCTCAGCCTGCCGGAAGTCAAACAGGCCGTCGATCGCGGCAATCGTTGGGACATGACCGAATTTGCCCGCATGCTGGCGCCGGTGACCCTGTTCCAACGCAACCTGATCTCGGCCGACCGCAAGACCACCATCATCACCCTGGTGCTCGATGCCGCGGCCGACAAAGGGGCCGCCGTGGTCGCGGTCAAAAACCTTTTGCAGAACGCCGGCAAGGACCTGCGCCTTTACCAGACCGGCATGCCGCTGGTTTCCGAGGCCCTGGCCGACTATGCCCGCCAGGATTTCCTGCACCTGCCCCCCGTCACCCTCCTGGTCATCGGCCTGCTCCTCCTGGTGCTGTTCCGCAACCTGCACTGCCGGGTCCTGCCGCTGGGCTGCGTCATCCTCAGCGTGGTCTGGACCCTGGGCGCGATGGCCCTTTCCGACATCTCCGTCTCCATGCTCACGATCATCGTACCGGTCTTTTTGATCGCCGTGGGAACGGCCTATTGCCTGCATGTCGCCAGCGAATACCGGCAACAAATCCGCCTCTGCCCAACGGCCCGGGCGGCGACGCTGGCCACCTTCCGCCAGATGAGCCTGCCCGTCAGCCTGGCCGTGGGCACCACCTTGATCGGTCTGGCCTCCCTGGCGGTCAATCCCATCACGGCGATCCAGGAGTTCGCCGGTTTCGCCTGCTTCGGCATGGTCAGCCTGCTGGTGATCGTACTGACCTTTTTTCCGGCCATGCTGGTCTTGCTGCCGCCACCCCGCACGCCCGACGCCGCCGACAGCCGTATCGACCGCTTTTTCGAGCGCCTGCTGGCGGGAATCGTGGCCATCAATCGCCAATACCGCCGGCCGGCCTTGATCACCATCGGTATCATCGCGCTGGTCTGCGTTGCCGGCATGCTGCGCCTGCGCGTGGAAACCAACCCGGTGGCCTTCTTCAAGGCCAACACCGACGTCAGCAGGCATTTTCACGACATCTACCAGGAAATGTCGGGCAGCTTTCCCATCAACGTCGTGATCTCGGGAAGTGAAGCCGACTACTACGAGTCGCCGGACAACGTGGCCGCCATCGCCCGTCTACAAACCGTCCTGGACCGTCTTCCCGGCGTTGATAAGACCATCTCCCTGGCCGACTACCTCATGCTGGTCAACTATGTCGACAACCGCTTCGACCCCGCTTATTACACCTTGCCCAAAGACAATTATGAGCTGCGCATGCTGATGAACAACTTCAAGATCATCCTGGGCAACGATCTGTTGCAGCGCTTCATGAGCGCCGACTACAACCGGACCAACATCCTGATGCTGACCCATATTGCCAACTCCCATGATTTCCTCGAAACCCGCCAGGCAATCCTGGCCCAAGCTCCGGGGATCATCGGCGATGCGGCAAGCCTGGAGGTCATTGGCCTGGGCGTGGTCATCGCCGCCTCCAGCGATCTGCTCACCCGGGGGCAGGTCAAGAGCCTGGGAATCTCCCTGATTCTGATCTTCGGTGTCATGGTGGTGCTGTTTCTCTCCGGCAAGGTCGGCCTGATCGCGTGGTGCCGAACCTTTTTCCGATCATGGTCAATTTCGGCCTCATGGGTTTTCTGGGCATTCCCCTTTCGGTGGCCACCAGCCTCATCGCCAGCGTGGCCATCGGCCTGGCCGTGGACGACACGATCCATTACCTGGTGCGCTACAACACCGAATTCAAAAAGGACCTGGACAAGGACCGGGCCATGCGCGACACCCTGATGAGCGTCGGCCGGCCCATCATCTTTACCAGCCTGACCATCAGCCTGGGGTTTGCCGTACTGACCTTCTCCCATTTCCAGCCCACGGCCCTGTTTGGTTTCCTCATGGTCGTGACCATGCTTTCAGCCCTGATCGGCGACACCATTCTTTTACCGGCCTGATGCTGCATGTGGAGTTGGTGACGGCCTGGGATCTGCTCAAGTTGATGCCGACCCTGGGCGGTATCCCGCCGGCCACGGTGCATGAGCTGAATCAGCCGCTCAACGCCATCAAGGTCGGCAGCGACTTCCTCAAAATCATGGCCCGGCAGCAAGGCCCCATCCAGACCGCGCATCTGGCGGAGGTGGCCGCGGAGATCGGCAATCAGGTGGCGCGGGCCTCGCAGATGATTCAGCGCCTGGGCCAGATGGGGCAGGCACCGGGATTCGAACGCCACCCGGTGGTCATCGCCGATGTGATCAGCGATACCTTGGCTGTGGTGGAAGGCCCGTTGCGGCTGGACAACATCACCCTGGTGGTCAGCGTTGCGCCGGACCTGCCGCCGATTTCAGGCCATCGCGGCCGTCTCGTGCAGGTGCTCTACAACCTGGTGGAAAACGCCCGCGATGCCATCGTCCGTCAGCGGCAGGGTAAAACGGGCGATCGTGCCCATCGCATCACCATCCGTGCCAGGGCCTCGACCGGATCGGTGACGATCAGCATGGCCGATACGGGCATCGGTATCCGCCCACACCTCCAAAGCCGTATCTTCGAGCCTTTTTTCACCACCAAGAGCGTGGGCCGGGGGCAAGGCCTGGGGCTTTCCATCAGCCACGAAATCGTGCGCGACATGGGCGGCCGCATCCGTGTCAGCAGCCAGCCCGGTGAGGGAACCACGGTCACGCTGGTCTTTCCGGCCATCCCGGCCGAAGACCGGGCGACGGATTGAAGACCTTGCCTTCACCGGCCCGCCTGAATTAAAGTAGAAACCAAGCCATTCGCCTCAATTGCCGGAGGCACCTCCAACACCCTTCTGCTGAGGAAGGAAGAAATCATGTCCAAAACCTTGTACTGGATCCAGGGCGGCAGCTGCGGTGGCGATACCTGGTCGCTGATGAACGCGGACACCCCGGATCCCATCGAGCTTTTAACCGCCTTTGACATCGACATCCTCTGGCACCATGCCCTGAGCGCCACCGCCATCGACGATCTGGCCGCATTGAATCGGCGCATCCTCGCCGGCGACCAGCCCCTGGACATCCTCTGTGTGGAAGGCTCCATCATCAACGGTCCCAATGGCAGCGGCCGTTTCGACATGACCCCGCAAGGCCCGCGCAAGGATTTCATCCACCAGCTGGCGCAACGCGCCCGGTTTGTCCTGGCGGTGGGGACCTGCGCCAGTTTCGGCGGCATCGGCGCCGACAGCGAGATCATGGCCAGCGGCCTGCAGTTCAGCAAATGGGAAATGGGAGGTCTCTTGGGCCAGGGGTTTCGTTCCGGCGCGGGTTATCCGGTGATCAACCTGCCCGGTTGTCCCTGCCATTGCGACGTTGTCGTGGGAACTATCGGCCCTGGCCGATGACGCGGAGGTGAAACTGGGGCACTACAACACCCCCGTGGATTGGTACGGGGTGATGGTCCATCAGGGTTGCACCCGCAACGAGTACCACGAATACCGTGTCGAGGAGAAACGCTTCGGTGAGCGCGGCTGCCTGTTCTTCTACATGGGCTGTCACGGGCCCCTGGTCACCGGACCGTGCAACAAGGCCTTGTGGAACCGACGGTCTTCCAAAACCCGCGTGGGGGTACCCTGCTTCGGCTGCACCCGGCCGGATTTTCCCCAGCAGTATCCCTTTTTCGAGACCCGCAACATCGAGGGCATCCCCATCGAGTTGCCCGACGGGGTCAGCCGGGCCCATTACATGGCCTACAAGGGCATGGCCGCGGCGGCGGCGCCCAAACGCCTTTTGGAGCGCAAGACCAGTATTTGATGGACTCGTAAAAAGTCGCATTTCCGACGATTCGTAAAAAGCCCGAGATCAAGGCTTGCGAATCCGGAGGAATGAGGCGTACTTTTGCGTACGCCGCAGTGACGAAGGATACGCGTAACGCCGATATCGGGCTTTTTACGAATCCGTCAGTATTTGACGTCCGCGGCAGCGCGGCAACCACAGGACCACTTGATCATCATGAAAAAATCATCCCGCTGAACCGTGTGGAAGGCGATCTGGAGATCCACCTGGAACTGGACCGGGACAATGTTGTCACCACGGCGCGCAGCGTGGGCACCATGTACCGGGGCATCGAAAACCTGATGAACGGCCGGGGGCCGCTGGACAGCCTGGTGATCACCCCCCGCATCTGCGGCATCTGCACCACGGCGCATCTGAATGCCGCGGCCAGCGCCCTGGACATGGCCTACCATGTCGACATACCGGCCGGTGCGCGGCACCTGCGCAACGTGGCCCTGATGGTGGAACAGATGCAAAACGACCTCAGGCATCTCTTCCTGCTCTTCATGCCTGACTTCACCCGGCCGCCTTACGCCGACAATCCGTTTTTCGATACCGCCGTGGCACGCTACCAGGCCTTGCGGGGCCAGACTGCCGTCCAGACCATCCAGGCCACCAAGCAGCTCATCGAAATCATCGCCATCCTGGGCGGCCAGTGGCCGCACTCCTCCTTCATGGTTCCCGGGGGGGTGGTCTCGGTGCCCAGTAGCGGGGATATCGCCCAGTGCCGCCACATTCTGGCCCGTTTCCGGCGCTGGTACGAAAGACAGGTTCTGGGCTGCCCGATCGAGCGCTGGCAGGATGTCACCACCTGGGATGAACTGGACCACTGGCTGACCGAAGCACCGGCCCACCGCGACAGCGAACTGGGCCTGTTCATCCGCCTGGCCCGTGCCGCCGGATTGGATCACGCCGGCCTTAGCCACGATCGCTTCATCAGTGCCGGCGGCCCCCTGCTGCCCCAAACGGATGGGGACGTGCAGCCGCTTTTTCCCGCCGGCGTCTATACGCCTGCCGGCTTCCAACCCCTGGATGCGGAGAAGATCGGCGAAGATGTGGCCTGTTCCTTTTTCAAGGCCTGTCCCGGCCACCCCTTCGACAGCCGCACCCTGACCGACCCGGACAGCGATGACCCGCGCAAATACTCCTGGGCCAAGGCCCCGCGTTACGACGACCAACCGGCGGAGACCGGTCCGCTGGCCGATCTGCTCATGGCCGGTCACCCGCTGTTTGTCAGCTGGATCGAGCGGCAGGGTGCCAGCGTGTTCATCCGTGAGCTGGCCCGCATGGTACGCGCGGCCATGTTGCTGCCGGCAATAGAGAAAAGCTTGGCCGGCATGGCCAAGAGCAGTGCCCAGTTCTACAACGACGCGCTGAAGACACTGACCGCAAAAAGTTATGGCCTGATCACCGCCCCACGGGGCATGCTGGGCCACTGGCTGGTCATCGAGGACGGCAAGATCGCCAACTATCAGGTCATCACACCCACGGCCTGGAACGGCTCCCCGCGGGATCGCCACGGTGTCCCGGGCCCATGGGAAAAGGCCATCGAGGGTACGGTGTTGAAGGATCCGGATGACCCCATCGAAGTCGAACAGATCGTGCGCTCTTTTGACCCCTGCCTGGTCTGCACGGTGCACACGATGAGGATGGGCCAATGATGCCCGCGCCGCTCACCTGCATTCCCTCCAGCCGACCGGCCGGCGACGGCTATCGCTGGTCCCGGCACTGCGCGACCTGTCCGGACCGGGAAACCTGCCCGATCCATGACCTATTGGTGGAGAACGAAGTTCTCAAGGAGGAAATCCGCGTCTCGCGGGAATCGGCCGAAATCACCGCCACCCTGGTGGTCCGGCAATTCGAGGAGACCGAACGAATTCTCCAGCGCCTGCAAGAGGCCAATGCCCAGCGCCAGGCCGTGCTCGATTCGGCCACCCACATGGCCATCATGGCCACGGACAACCAGGGCCGCATCATCCTGTTCAACAAGGGGGCCGAAAATCTGCTCGGTTACAGGGCCGAGGAGGTGATCGGCCACCTGACCCCGCTGGCCTTCCATGACCTGGACGAATTACGGCGGCGTGCCGTGGTTCCCACCGACGCCACGAAGGATGCGCCCAGCGGCATCGACCAGCTTTTTCAGTCCGTCATGCAACCGGACCCGCCCCAACGGGAGTGGACCTACCGCCATAAAAACGGGCGTGCCTTTCCAGTGATTCTTTCGGTCAACCCCTTGCGCGAACCCGACGGCATGACCAACGGTTTTTTGTTCATCGCCACCGACATCACCGAAAAAAAACGGTCCGAAACCGCCCTTCGGGAAAGTGAACGCAACTACCGTCTCTTGATCAGCACGATTCCCAATGTGGTCTTCAAGGGCTATCCGGACGGCAGCATCGACTTCTTCGATGACAAGGTCGAAGCCACCACCGGCTATCCCCGGGATATGTTCAACCGCAAGCAGCTCAAATGGACCGACCTGATCCTGCCCGAGGATCAAGCCCAAGCCCGCCTGACCTTCATCGAAGCCCTCCAGGGCAGCCGCCAGTACATCCGCGAATACCGCATCCGCAAGCGCGACGGGAGCATCGTCTGGATCCAGGCCAGCAGTCAGATCCTCTTCGATGAAAACGGCCGCATCGATTTCATCAGCGGCGCCTTTCTCGACATCACGATGCGCAAGGTGGCCGAGGCGGCCCTGCACGACTCGGAAGAGAAGTACCGTTCCCTGTTCGACAGCGGACCCAATCCGATCTTCGTCCTCGAGCCGTCCGACCTGCGCATCCTGGATGTCAATCCGGCGGCCCTGGAGACCTACGGATACACCAAGGCGGCCCTGATCGGCCGCACCTTCAACGAACTGGGCGAGTTCGAAACCGGTGATCCCATCCCGAACCGCACCATCGCCATGGACCCGGCCGAAAGCTGTTTCATCAACCAGAAGGCCCGCCACCTGAAAAAAGACGGCACGCCTTTTTATATCCGCGTCAAGGTCTGCCCGATCAAATACCGGGAGCGCCCGGCGCTGATCCTGGCGGCCACCGACATCACCGAGGCCATTGAAAAGGATGCCCAGTTGTTCCAGGCCAGCAAGATGACCACCCTGGGCGAGATGTCCGCCGGCATCGCCCATGAATTGACCCAGCCGTTGAACGCCATCAAGATCGGCAACGACTATCTCAAGCGCAAAATCGAGAAGGGCCAGGCCGTCACCGCCACCGATCTGGAACGGGTGGCCTCGGCGGTGACCGATCAGGTGCAGCGCGCCTCGGAAATCATCAACCGCCTGCGTGAATTCGGACGCAAATCGGATTTCCGCAAGGAGCCGGTGCAGATCAACACGGTGGTTGCCAACGTCCTCAAAATCATCGGTCAGCAGTTGACCTTGAACAACATCGTTCTGGAATGTCACCTGACCGACGGTCTGCCAACCATTCTGGCCAACGCCAACCGCCTGGAGCAGGTGCTGTTCAACCTGCTCACCAATGCCCGCGACGCCATCGGGCAATTACCAAAGGCCATCAAGGAGAGCGATGCGCGTAAAATCATCATCGAAACCTTTATGGAAGCGCAAGCGGTGGTTTGCGCGGTGGCCGACACGGGCAGCGGGATACCCGACGAGAATCGGGATAAGGTGTTCGAACCGTTTTTCACCACCAAGGAGGTGGGCAAGGGCATGGGATTGGGTCTGGCGATTACCTACGGCATCGCCCGTGACTACGGAGGACAGATTACCGTCAAAAGCAAGGTGGGTCGGGGAACGCGCTTCGAACTGCGCTTGCCCCCTGCCGATCGTGAGAACAACGGCGGCCGATGACCCCAGCGCGTAAGCCGATAGGTTTCAAACCAGGGCTGCCACCCGGCAATCAGAGGATGCGACCATGACGCAAATTCTCATCATCGATGACGAAAAACCGACCCTGCAAATGCTCAAGCTCTATCTTGAGGTTTGCGGCTACGATGTTCTCACGGCGGAGGACGAAACCCAAGGGCTTGCCCTGTTCAGGACCCAGAATCCGCCCATCGTGCTCACCGACATCAAAATGCCCGGCAAGGACGGGTTCGCCGTGCTGCGCCAGATCAAGGCCCTGGCACCCGCAACCCAGGTCATCGTGATCACCGGTCACGGCGACCGGGATCTGGCCCGGCAGGCATTCGACCTGGATGCCTGCGCCTTCTTCAATAAACCGCTGGATACCGATGCCCTGGAACGTGAGATCAAGCGCATCGAAAGCGGCATGGGCGAGCCATCCGGATAGCCTGCAACGGCACCGATCCTGCGGCGCACCTCAGGAAGCGGATCTCAGCCAGCGGATCTTAGCCATCGGTCCGGTCCCCACCCAGAAGGCGCCGTACGACATGGGCCATCTTGCGCACCTCCACCGGCTTGGTGATCACGGCTCCGATATTCAACGTTTGGATCTTCTCCGGAGTGATCTTGTTGCTGAAACCGGTGCATAGGATCACGGGAATGTCAGGACGCAGTTGACGGATCCCCTCGACCAGCTGGTCGCCGGTCATATGGGGCATGCTCATGTCGGTGATCACCAGATCGAAAGCCTGCGGATCGGCCTGGATGCGGGCCAGTGCCTCGACGGAGCTGTTCAGGGCACACACCCGGTAGCCCAGGCGGGTCAGGATCTTCTCCGAGAGGGTCGTGATCATCGGCTCGTCATCGACGAACAGGACCCGCTCGCTACCCTGTGGAATGGGCGCCTCGACGACAGCCTCATCCTGAACCGGGATTTCGGCCAGGGGGAAATACAGATCAAACGTGGTTCCGCAATTCTTTTGGGTTTTCAACACAATTCCACCACCGCAGTTTTTCATGATCCCATGCACCATGGCCAGTCCCATACCAGACCCCTTGCCCGCGGCCTTGGTGGTGAAATAAGGATCGAAAATGCGGCCTTTGATCGCCTCGGGGATCCCGCCACCCGAGTCGACGACGGATATGCGCAGGTAGCGGCCGGGCGGAATCGGAAGAACCGCTCCCGGCAGCGGCTTCTCCATGACGACATTGTCCGTGCGCACCATGAGCGTGCCCCCAGCGGCTTCCATGGCGTGGCTGGCATTGGTAAACAAGTTGATCATCACTTGGTGGATCTGCGTGGCATCGGCCGAACCACGTCCTTTCCGATGGAAAGATCCGTGCAAATGCCGATATTGGCCGGCATGGTGGCCCGCAGGAACTTGACCGCCTCGGTCACGATGGGGGCCAGGTGGATGGGCTTGAGGAGGGCTTCATCCTTGCGGCTGAGCGATAAAAGCTGACGCACGATATCCCTGGCCCTCAGGCTGGCCTGCTGAATTTCCTGAAGGTTCATAAATGCCGGATGCTCCGGTGAAATGTCGCTCAGCGAGAGTTCCACATTGCCCAGGATGATGCTCAGAATATTGTTGAAATCATGGGCCACGCCACCGGCAAGGGTGCCGATGGCCTCCATTTTCTGGGCCTGCTGCAGTTGCAGGGTCAGAATACGGCGCTCCTTTTCGGCCTTTTTCAAAGGTGTGATATCGATGAGGCAGGTGAGCACCTTGGACAGACCGTTTTGCCGACGCTCGATCACGACTTTGCGAATGATCAGATGCAGGGTGCGTCCCTTCAGGTCCAGGTTGCGGGCTTCGCCTTCGTAATCATCATGACCGCTGGTAAAGGCGACGATCTGGTCGATGAAATGCGTGCGGTCGTCGCTTTTCAGTACGAGCGCCAGGGGGCCCAGAATGGCGCTGGCATCCGGCGCCTGGTAAAGGGCCAGAAACGCCGGGTTCACCTGGCGCATGATCACACTGCCGGCCAGGCGGGAAACCTCATGGGGATGGGTCTCCAGATAGTCGCGCAGGTCGTCGATCCCGGCGGCCCGCAACCCCTTGACCGACGCCTCCACGGCGGAGAAGTCTTGAATGGCGATGGCGGTGGGGGTGTTATCGAAGAAGGTGCGATGGAAGGCTTCACTTTCCCTGAGCGCCCGCTCCTGGTTCACGTGTTCGGTGATTTCAGTGGAATTGACCGCAATGGCGACGGTCAGCTGATTCACCTGCACGGGCCCCATGCGCAGCTCGAAAACCGATCCCGACCGGTCCTGCCGGCCCTCACGCTCGACCCGGCACACCCCCGAGGACGCATGCATCGCCACGGTTTTCAGCTGCTCGCCCAGCGTTTCGGAAAAAGGGGAAGCCACCAGACCGGCCAAGGATTTTCCGATCAGGTCCGGTTTTTTGGCCCCCATGAATCCCCGGTTGGCAAAGAGGATATGGCCGTCCAGATCCAGGAGCATGATGTGATCGGGTGCGTTTTCCACCAGGGCACGCCACTTCTGATCGGTTTCACGCAGAAAGGATTCCAGATGACGCCGGCGCCGAATCAAACGGACCAGCAGGATACTCAACGCGGAACTGGCGGCAAGGCCCGCAACCGCCGCCCAGAAGGACAGGCGATCCATGGACGATGGTTCTGGGTGCTGATCGGCGCTGGCAGTGGGATGAGAAGTCCCGGGCGACGGGCCATGGGCCATGGTTTCGGCCAGGCCGCCCATTCCGACCCACCCCATGCAAAGGAGAATGAGAAATCCCCGCCGGATCCTGCGAATCAGCGACGATACATGATGCCGATGTAAAAAAAGGGGGATCATCTTTTCTCCGTGCTGGAATGCAATATCCATCCAACGATTGTAAACGGGAAAACCACACAGAAACAGACCAGGAAGGATCCAGCACAGGATAGCGACAGGGAGCGGCGGTGAAATGCACTTATGATTAGAATATAGGAGAAGCTTCTTTTTTTTTCAAGTTCGGCATATAGTAACTCGTTTCAATTCCCAAAAGCGATATAATCGTTTCAAGCGATTTGTCAGAGGAATGGTTCCCATGCGTTCATCAACATCCCGGCACAGTGACATTCTGGTGGTCGGTGGCGGCATCATCGGCCTGGCCTGCGCCTATTACCTGGCACGGGAAGGACGATCGGTGCGCATCGCCGAAAAAGAGACCATGGGGCTGGCGCCGCCCATGGCAACTGCGGCTTGCTTTTCGTCAGTGATCTGCCACCGCTTTGCGTTCCCGGCGCCATCAGGCACGAACTGATTCGCACCCTTAAGGGGACGTCCCCGCTTTACATCAAACCCCGCCCGGATCTTTCCCTGCTGGTGTGGCTGCTGCGCTTTGCGACCCACTGCAACCGCATCCACCGCGACCATGCCATGCGCGCCCGGGACAGCCTGCTGCGCGCCTCGCGTGAGTTCTTCGACGCGTTAGTGGCGGAAGAACGGCTGGAATGCGATTTTGATCATCGCGGCGTGCTGATCGCGTTCATCGATCCGGTCTCCCTCGACGGCTATGCGTCCATCAATCGCCTGCTGGAGCCCTTTGGCCTCGGTGCCCGCCGCCTGGATCGGCAAGCGGTCCGGCGGCTCGAACCGGCCCTGGGAGACGATGTCTGCGGTGGCTGGCACCACCCGGCCGACAGCCATCTGCGACCCGAATGGCTCATGCGTAGCTGGAGCCAAGCGGCAAAGAAGCGGGGAGTGGCCATCGAGGAAAACTGCAGTGTTACCCACATTGACACCCAAAAGGGCCGAGTGCAAGCCGTCGGGACGTCCCGTGGGCGCTTTACCGCCGATCACATCATCCTGGCCGCCGGCGCCTGGACGACGGCCATGGCGCTTTCGTTGGGAATCCGTCTTCCCATCCAGCCGGGCAAGGGGTACAGCATCACCATGGCGCGCCCGGCGTCGTACCCCGGCCTGCCCTTGTACCTGTATGAACGCAATATGGTCGTCACGCCTTGGAAAAGCGGGTACCGTCTGGGTGGCACCATGGAATTCTCCGGCTTTGACACCACCTTGAACGCGCGCCGGCTCGACAACCTGGAGCGGTCGGCGGCCCTTTACCTGAAAACGCCGGTCGGCCGGCCAGTGGTCGAACGCTGGACCGGCTTACGCCCCATGTGTGCGGACGATCTACCCATCATCGATCGCGTGCCCCATCTGAAAAATCTTTACATCGCCACCGGCCATGGCATGCTGGGCATCTCCACGGCACCGGCAACCGGACGACTGATGGCCGACATGGTGGCCGGACGGAAACCGCTGGTCGACCCGGCGCCCTTCTCCATCCAACGTTTCAGCGGGCTTCGGTGAACCGCCGGCGGCGAAAGCGGGTTGATCATTGCCGACGGAGCCATTAGACAGGCTGAAATAAACGCGACGCCGGGAAAAGGAACCCCTTTCATCATCAAGCTGCCCCTGAGGTGACGCATGCGCATTCGCCCAATCGTCAAGAAGACCGTTATCGGGATTGCCGTCCTGTTGATGCTAATGGCCATCCTGGGCCTGCTGGGACGGCTCATAGCGCCCCATCAAAGCCTGCGTGAAAAGCTGGAAGCGAGCCGCCGCTGCCGGCTGTGTGATCTCAGTGGGGTGGATTTGTCAGGCGCCGACCTGGCCGGGACGGATCTGACCGGTGCTTTTTTGCCGTCGGCCGATTTCAAAGGCGCCAATCTGGCAGGCGCCGACCTGACCAACGCCGACACCCGTTATGCCCGATTCGACGACTGCGTTCTCGACGGCGCGACCTGGGTCAACGGCCACCCTTGCAAGGCACCGTCGCTGGGCCGCTGCCTGACCCCGGCGGTTCAAACCCTCCTGGAAACCGGTCAGTGCCCGACCTGCGATCTAAAAGCGGCGATTTTGTCCGATCTGGACCTGAGCGGTGATTTTCTCAAAGGGGCCAACCTGAGCCCGGGCCG
>NZ_BBCC01000153.1 GCF_001311845.1 Desulfosarcina cetonica JCM 12296
CGGTGAACCGCCTCTGGCGGGCCCCGGACGGGGCGTGGTGGTACGCCACCGACAACGGCATTCAACAAAGCGCCGCCATCGGCGATGCAGCAACCGACATCCGAACCGACGGCCGGTATCTCTGGGTCGCGCCGACGATGCCGGGGCCTGCTGCTGGGCGGCGACGACGGACTGCTCCATTACGACGCCGGCAACGATGTCGCCCACCGCTATTGGGGTATTGAATTCAGCGAAACTGAACCCGACTGGGACTCCGCCGACGGCCCGGCCGTCGATTCCGGCCTGCCGGCCGTCATCTGCGCACGCCGCGACCGGACCGGCACCCTCTGGATCGGAACCGAAGAAGGCTGGCAGCCTATGTGGCCGAACCCGTCCGCCCGGCGGTCTACCATACGCGGCTGCGAGCCTGGCCCGACCTGGTGGACGGTCAAGTGTTCGCCATTGAACCGGACCAGCGGGGCCATATGTGGTTTGCGACTAATCGGGGGCTCTTTCGGTTCGACGGGCGCGACATGCACCACCAAGAAGGCGGCGTCTGGGTTTCCTACCGGCGATGGGACCAGAGGGCTGACGGATCGCCGCGGGGCGCATGGCGATACCACCGCGCCGCCGCGCTCTGGCAGTATTATGACGAAGTGCAGCGCGAGTGGCGTGACAACGATCTCGCCGTACGAACCGCCGCCGAAGATCCTGCGACTGCGGTCATCTGGTGCGACGGCGTCTCGGGCGATATCGGGGCCCTGTCCGGGGACGGTTTTGTCCCTTCGTCGGCGGTTGCCGACGGCGCCCTGTTCATGCGGTATAAATCCGATGAGGAAACCATCCACGACGGCGGCATTCCCTTCATCCCGCGGTCCCGCCGGGCGCGTCGACGTGGCGCTATCTCCGGCGCGAAGAAAGCCCCCTCGATCCACCGGCCAACCGTCCCTGGTGGAGTTGCGAAGGCAGACGCTTTCCGCCACCGCTCACCGAACCGACGCCGCCGCCCGGCCGCTTCGGAAAAGCGGACGCGCCGCCGCCGGCCAATGCCTACGACGATGCCCTCTTTGCCTACGACGCCGAGGCCGAGGTCTCCATGGCGTGGAACCCGTCCAGCGCCCTGACCGTCCTGGTGCGGCTGGTCCACCGCGCCGGTGAAGCCGGCATCGATCCGGCGGTTCTGGACGTGGTCTGGAACGGGTTGCAGAAAGTCCGCCCTGCCGGCGTGCGCGTCAGCCTGGCGGTCGGCGAAACCATCGTCCGAAAATAGACCGATAAGAAAGGAGCCCGTATGGGAGCGCTCTATGACAGCATAGGAAACAAAGACCCGGGACATCTGATCAAGTCCGATGACTGGAACGACCTCGTGGAAGCCGTTGAAAAAAGTCGACCAGCGCCTGACCGACGAGGTGGCCCAACTGGCATCCGACATCAGCGGCCTGGACGGACGTCTGACCATCGCCGAGGGCGAGATTGCACAGGTCCGCCAGGATGTCGACGCCTATTTCGCCCAGCACTATCGTCTGACGATGAGCACCCAGCGCACGCGCTACGCCTTCGGCGAACTGGCCGAAATCCGGGCCGTCGTCACCGATGTCTGGGGCAACCCGTTGCCGGCGGTGCCCGCTGAACAACGGCCCTGGGTCGACTTTCTCACCGTCTGGGGGCAGCTCAAGCCGGGCGACGGGTTCGTCAGCCGGGGCGGGGCGGGCAATCGCACCATTTCGGTGCGGACAAACGAAAACGGCGAGGCCCGGGTTCTTTTGCGGGCCGAAAACGCCGAAGGGTTCACCGACGAAGAAGAGGACGAGGTCAGCGGGTCGCTGCAAACCCATCACGCCGCCACGGGATTTTCCCTGGCCGAGACCTTCATCAACGTCAACACGCCCATGGAGGCGAAAAACAACGGCGCTTTTGCCGTTATGACGCAGGAATACGACCGCGCCGACTCCAACGGCGTGCGCAAATATCTCGACGCCTTTTATCTGCGCAATCAGTATACCGTTGTGCCCATCCTCCCGCCCATCTTCACGCACCGCTGGAAGGACTATCGCACCACCGTCATGGCGGTGGCCACCCGGGACAACGACCCGACGACGCCCGATCACGGGCGCGGCATCTCATCGATTCACATCACGTTCCGGGACTGGATCTCCCCGTGGTTCGCCCTCCAGTACCTGACCATCGACGATGGGCTGGTCGGCAACTACATCGAACGATTTCGTCCCAACGTCTCCGAAGACTACGCCGGAACCATGACCGGCGTGCTCACCGAAATCGACGACATCCTTGTCGACAAGGGCATTCTCGGAAAGATCAAATACCTGAAGAACATCAACGTCGCGCTGGACCAAATGGAGGTCACCGCCCCGCCGGTGTTCTATAACGATCTGATCCACCAGGTGAAAACCGGCATTGCCATGCAGCAGACCCTTCAGGGCATACAGATGGTCAGCGGATTCGGCGAACAGCAGGTCGCCATGCAGGCTTTGGGCGACGCCTACATCGCCTCCGCAGCCGGAGAAGCCACCACCAGTGGCAGGGTCAATCAACTGGAAGCCCAGGTGTCCGGCATGCAAAACGACGTCTCGGATGTCAAACGCCGTACCACCGATTTGGAAACCAGCGTTGCCGTGGTCGACCAGAAAGCCGATACGATTCAGCAGACCGGCGTCGAACTGGCGGGGCGGGTCGAGACCGTCCAGTCCCAGGTGCGCAACGTCGAGTACTTCAACGTCAGCGATCTCAACAACCAGATGAACAAACTCAACCAGCTCTGGCTGCAGTACGGCAGTACCGGACCGGTCGGTTAACCCAACGGCAAGGAAGCGGTTCTCATGAGCGAAACCTACCTGACCCCGCTCGACGTCGACGCGGCCAGCGCCGCCCGCGTACTTGGATTTCTCAATGCCGCAGCCAGCGCCGAAGAAATCGCCGCCGCCGTGGAGATTCCCGACGAACGCGATGTCGGCGTCCGCCTGGGGCAGCGCATCATCGACCGCCGGTCCGAGCTAGGCAGCTTTACCGATCTGCGGCAGATACGGGACATCCCCTACATCGGACCCGAACGTTTCACCGAAATCGTCACAGGGATTACCGGGCTGGTCAACAGCCCTCCCTCCGGTACCGCCCCCCTGTACGATGAATTGGCCCGTCTGCGCCGGCAGGTTGCCACGCTGGGTTCTCACATAGACGCCCTCATGACCGAGGTATCGATCTCCGCCGATCGCGGCACCCCGCTGCTGGGCCAACCGGTGCGGATCACCGCAAGGGTTACCGGCGGCATCGACAACCGGCCGAGGCCGGGGATTCCGGTCACCTTTATCGCACCCTCCGCGACCATCGAACACGCCGAGGGCATGATCCGCCGCACCGGCATCAGCGCGACCCTGTTGACGGGTCCGGGCGGCGTTGCCCGCGTAACGGTTCGTGTCGCGACCGACGAACCGATGCTGCCGGCGCAGAAAACAGCCTTGATCAGCCAGCTGGCCGATTTCCCCGATGTGGAAACGCCGTCCCGGGCAACGGCCTTTCTGGATCAGCTGATCGCCGACTATGCCTGGGACGTCAACCACGACTTCCGCGCCGCGGTGGATCTGCTTTACAAAACCTACGCCCGATCCCTGATCGACGGCGTCAACGCGTTCGATTATCTCGCCCAATGGCCCAGGGTCGACGTGCCCATTACCGCAACCGCGGACGGGGGGCCGAATGAAACAGAGGGTATGCAGGTGCGGGGCGGGGCCGTTTTTACCATCCCGTTTCGGAACTGGCTCGGTCCGTGGCTGCAGCGATTTCACAACCGTGCCCACCGCAATGCCGCGTTCGACCAGAACATCCGGGCCGTCGCAGGTTCTGCCAACGCCGCCGAGGCCATCATGCAGCAAACAGCCGATTTCGTTCACAGCCGCCGGGGGCTGGTCGGCGCGTTCATGGGGCTGACCGAAGCGCAGCGCACCCTCAATGCGTTTATCGCCGAAGACATGCCAGGCGTTGCCCCGGAGGCCCGCACCGGCCTCATCTCGGTCTTGCAGGGCGCCAATGCTATGCTGAACAGCGGGGGCGCCGACGCCGTAGCGGGAATCGTCGGCGTCCGGAAACAACTGACAGAAGAGGTCCGCAACGCCCCGGTATCGGATCAGCTCAACGCGCGGCTCATCTCCATCGAGTCGGCGCTGGACGCCAAGGCGAACCAAGCCGATGTCAGCACCGCTCTGGCGGGCAAAGTCGACAACCAGACGTTCTCCGATTATCAACAGACGGTCGATTTCCGGTTCGAAGGCTTCGCGACCCTCGACGCCTACCAGGCTTTTCAAAACCGGATAACCGATCAGTTGGAAACCAAGGCGGATGTCAGCGCTGTCGCAGCGGTTCAGGCGAATGTAGACGCCAAACTCGACCAGTCCGTCTTTGCCAATTTCCGGGAAACGGTTGAACAGCAAATGGCGGTCAAAGTGGATCAAACCGAATTCACGCAATACAAAGCCACGATAAAGACCCGGTTTGACAAGACGCCGACCCTTGAAACGCTTAATACCCGCAATGCCGAATTGGCCCGGCGCATCGAACTTCTCGAAACCGGAAGGAAATAATGACGTGTACTGAGTCGCTTGACTCGGACCCGTGCGGCCGACTGAACCCGTCACTCATAGCATCCATCTTTAGGCGACCCTGACGACAAAGGGATATCCATGCTCATCACCACCTGGAAACCCGAAGGCGGAACCGAAACCAACGCGGCAACCAGATGGCCCCTTACCGGAGACCATCCGCTGTTCACCCGGTCGTTTGCCATTCCCTTTGCCGAACTATCCCAGAAAAAACATGTCGTCACCGTCGATGGAACGGCGATCACGGGTACGTTTGACCACTGGGATTATAACGCCCGTGATGCCGGATCGCCGGAGGGCATCAGCGTTTCCGACAGAGGCGCCGTCCTGTACTGCACGCTTCCGGCGCCCCGGCAAATCCGGAAAATCTCGCTCTCCCATCCCGATGCCGCCGTCTCCGGCCACAAGGTCAAGCTCTACCGGCTTGACGGCGATACTATGGCCGATTCGCCGACGATCCAAGTCAATAACAACGCGGTTATCTCCGATGCTTTCGTCGCGGCCCGTTTCGCCATCACCCTGGAGGATAGTTCCGCTGCACGTAAAAACCTCTCGGTTTCGCACCTGACCGATTGCACGGTCCGCAGTGTCCCCACCGCTCTTCGTCTCCAGCTCGCACCGCCCGAGAGCGTCGAGGGCGCTATCCTTCCGCTATGGCAGCAACCGGGACAGCCGGAAGGATCGGATCGGGATTTTTCATTGCGCGAAGCCTTGGTCGATGCCGCTAACACCCTGTTCGACGCCATCGGGCCTGGCGAATCCCCACAGCTCAGGATCATCATCTCCGCCGACGCGCCGGCATGGGTCGCAATATCTGAATTTTCCATTGCGATCGAATCCCAGTTCCTCGACATCCCCTGGAGCGACAAACGACGATTCGTTTTCGACGGCAGCGGCGACCGTTCCCATGAAGTGCCCCTCAATATCGCTCCGGGTTCCACGATCGTAGCGGCCGCTTGTGAAAGCGTCGAATCCTTCAGCGTACCTTCTACGCCCATAGAGACTTCCCCGGAGACTTTACCGCAACCGACATCCAGCGGCATCCGGATCAACCTGCACCACGCCGTCGATCAGCCGTTTTCGATCAACGGCGCCATTGAACTGACGGCGCTCTGGTGCGGCCTGATCGCTATGATGCCCGATTCGCATCTTTCGGCTTCGATTGTCGAAGCCGGAACTGATCGCACCCTCGCCCTTTCCGAACAGCAGCTCCCGCGCATCGGCTGGCAGGGAGGCGTCCGTTTGAGATTCGATCCGGTCGTTCTTCCCAGCGGGAATTATTCGATTCGCATCACCTGCGACAAAGGCGTGCTGCTGTGGCACACCTCGCCGGGAACGCCCGCCCCCGTCAGCAGCGCCGGCTATAGCTATGACGGCGATCAGGCCCTGCATGCCGTCGAGCGCACGGTTCAAAAGACGGAATTGACCAGCCTGGATGCCGGCCCATCGATGGGCGAGCAGCCCTTTCGGATCGACATCAGCGGAACCCCGGTCGCCGACGGCGCCATCGGCGCAAATGGCAGGCGAACCCATGACCTCTTATCGGCGCTTTCCGCCACCCTGGCGGCAGGATCCCAGCCGGTGTTAAGCATTTCCAGCACACAAAAGGGAGAAGTCACCTTCTACCCCCTTTCACTTCGGCTGGCGTAGATCATCTGAGCGCCGGCGGCTATTGGATGCGGCGGACCAATTGCCCCTGAGCGGCGGCCGTTCCCGGGACCGGGGACGGTTCGGCAACCCGCAACGGCCGGTGTTGAAGAACTACCGCCCCTGGCGCAATCGGGCGATCATCTACGTCCTGGAACCATATGCTTTTTGCTTGAAAGAACTCACTTAGATCTGTATTTTCTGTATACAACCCAGGTGCTGGGAATCGATGAAATCTCGCTTAAAAAACGCCACAAGCAATTCGTCCTCGTGATTTCGGATATTTCCAGAAAGTGCATTCTCGCAGTGCTTCCTGACGGGGAGAAACAGACACTGGAAAATTGGATCGAATCGCTGAGTGATCAACAAAAAAAGGCGATCCGATTTGTTTCCATCGGCATGTGGGCGCCCTATTATCAAGCTGCCCGCAACAAGCTTCCTCGTGCCAAGGTGGTCGTCGATCGATTCCATGTCATGAATCAACTCAACCAACGCCTGACACAACTACGAACCCGTTATCAGAGGCAATGCGATCCCGAGACAAGAGAAATACTCAAAGGCAGCCGTTGGATCATCGTACGCAACCGATCCGAATTATCGGAAAAACAATCCAATCAGTTGAATCAGATACTGGAACGGTTCCCTGAGCTTCGCACCTTGTACCTGCTAAAGGAAGAATTTCGCACTATTTTTGAAAAGATCAAATGCAGGAAAAAGGCTGCCCGGTTTCCCAAAAGACCCGCCACAATATGAAATCATGTCTTCATGACTTCTGAACATGGATCGTGCGCAGGGAAAAACGGGGTGGTAAGAATCTGATTGAAATGCCGGTTTTCCCGGAAATCTCTTTCACGTTGGGGTGGCGGTCACGTACCGATATCCAGACCATTGAAGCAATATTGAATGAAATCAAGCAGATTCCATGGGCGGTCAATCCCAAAATTTGGTTTGGGATTAACCTACTGACAAAAAATATTGATGTCCGTCCCGGTGAAATGCGTATGATTAAGGAGAAAGACATTAACCTTGAATCTGGTTATATCCTGATAAGTCGGCCAAAGGAAGGTCTCAAAGATTTCGGAAAATACGCATATCTGGATGAAAACGATATTTATTTAATTCGTTCGATGCCTACTGGGATGCCTTTCATGTATTTTTTCAGACATCAAAAAGGTCAATCGGGAATAAAAGCTGGGGATCAATTTGGACCGAAATATTTCAAGGTTTGGTGGGACAAGGCTTGTAAGGGCCTTGGCGTGCAAGGAGTTGGACTTTATGGTGGTACTAAGCACACCGTTGCTACTGCTTTGGGGCAGCTTCTGACTCCTAAAGAAAAAAAGCGTGGCGGTACAGGATCAAGAACCAATAAGGCATTCGATAGGTATTTTTAGTCCCAGGTTCAAGAAAAGAAAAAAGTAAAAAATGCAATTGAAATTCTCATAAATAAGGCAAGAAACATGAAAAAGAACAACATCCAATAATGAAATTATTTTGGTGAAAACTATGATTCACGAAGAAAGAATAAAAACACCGAAAGCTTTAGATAGAAAAATTATTGACTGTTTTAAGATGATTGCAGACGAATATAATGTCGATCAATTCAATGTTACAGCATTCGGCTTTTTACAAAATGAGACTATTAACATTCAATCTGAAAATGAGATTGCAGATATAATATTGTCAAACAATGGAACGCTAATAAGCCGATGCTCGGTTAACGTTAAAGAATTGTCCATTACTTTCTTTCGAGGGGGTAATTACACTCCAGATAAACAGTCAGCAGTATTAGATGAGATTGTCTTGCGCTACAATGATCAGAAACCTGAACATGAAAAATTATTAGATAAGGAAAGGCTCAGGATTGCCGCTCTTTTAATAAGAGAATTCAAAGCATTTGATCCAAAAGAAATCATACCTGGGGTTCTATCAGAGGAACAAAAAGAATTGCTATCTATCCATGAATCAGTTCTTTCTCGTTTGGAAAAATTGAACGAAGAATTGGTTTCTAAAAGCGCTAATTTTCGTGACCGTATCGAAAATAAGTATGAAACAAAAATTGTTGAATATGAAGCCTTAATTAAAGAAAAAGAAATTAATTTAAATAAAGAGTATTCTGAGAAGGAAAATCTACTAACTATCAGAGAAAAGGAAATTGCAGATAAACTCAAAGCCGTTGACGATCGAAATAATACGCATGTACGCCGTGAAATTAGAAATCGAATGCTTGATGATGTTAATAATCGTATAAAGAATTTTGGAGTTTCAAGAGCCACAGAGAATAAAAGGATTCCTGTCCGTTTTGGCATTTTAGTTATGATATTGCTGACGCTTATACTTCTAATTTATACAGGATATGAAATTTCTACATCCGAAACAAGATATGCTTCAGATGTTGTTGCTAAACAGAATGAATTTGCTAGTTTTGACAAAATTAAGATATATTGGCTTTGGGGGCGGTTCATTGTGTTTTCATTTGTGCTTTTGGGCACAGTTTTATATTATATAAAATGGGAAAACAAATGGGCGGAACATCATGAGTCAACTGAATTTCAGCTTCAACAGTTTTACATAGATGTCAACCGGGCAAATTGGGTTATTGAAAGCTGTCTTGAGTGGAGAAAGGAGACTAAAAATGTAATACCTAGTGAGCTTCTTAAGAGCATTACCAGAAATCTGTTTTTGTCGGAAATAGGTGAACACGACAAAGTTATCCATCCAGCAGATGAACTTGCTTCTGCATTGTTAGGTAATGCTTCAAAACTAAAATTAAATTTAAATGGGAATGAGATCGAATTCGGAAAGCCAGAAAAGATACCGAAAAGAGCAATACTAAAAGACAGTTAGAATATGCGAATTGAAGGAGCTTACTAAAAGGGAATAATCAATGAAATGGGCGCTACACTTTTGCTACACTATTAAGTTTGCTGAAAAATAATAACCATTTGGAACCAAAACAAAATTATGGTGGAGGCGGCGGGAGTCGAACCCGCGTCCGAAAATATTCCACACAGATATCTACATGCTTATCCTGATCTCTAAGTATCGCCTCCGCAAGTCTCCATCAGGCAGGGTACTGCAGAGGCTATCCTGCTAAAAGTTCGCCAGTGTTGTAGCAGGCATTCAACATCGGCTATCCCACTAGTCGGCGTCCTATCCAGGTCCGCGGGAAGAACCCGGGAGGACGGTAGCACTAAGCTGCTACGGCGTAGTTATAATCGTCTGCGATTATGTTTATTTCCCGCCAGTTTTACGAGACGGCAGGAACTCGGCATGCAATCTGGGCTTCTTTATCCCCGTCGAAGCCGTTTCGCCCCCAATTTGTAAAAGAACCCTTAGCAACAAATATTAATGCGTTGTCGGTGCCATGTCAATATCGCGGTAATCACGAAAAATACCTTGAATCTGAATTCCAGGTGAATTCAGAGCTATTCCCCCAGATAGGCCTTGCGGATTTCCGGGTTGCCGAGCAGCTTCTTGGCGTCATCCTCCAAGGTAATGGTACCGGTTTCCAGTACGTACCCCCGGGAGGCGGCCTGCAGCGCCAGGTTTGCGTTTTGCTCGACCAGTAAAATAGTGGTGCCGTCCTTCTGGTTGATGTCGTGGATGATGTCGAAAATTTGCTGTACGATCAACGGTGCCAGCCCCAGGGACGGCTCATCAAGCAACAGCAGCTTGGGGCGGGTCATCAGAGCCCGGGCAATGGCCAGCATCTGTTGCTCTCCGCCGGAGAGGGTGCCGCCATGCTGCTTGCGGCGGTCCCGGAGGATCGGAAAAAGGCTGAACATGTGTTGGCGGTCTTTCTCCACGGCAGCCTTGTCTTTGCGGTGAAAGGCGCCCAGCCGCAGGTTTTCGTCAACGGTCAGGCGCGGAAAGATCCGGCGGCCTTCGGGAACCTGGCACAGGCCGGTGGGCGGCAGACTTTCGGCAGCCTTGCCATGAATCGGCTGGCCGTTGTACCAGATTTCCCCGCGATCGATCGGCAGCACGCAGCAGGTTGCCATCAGGGTGCTCGACTTGCCGGCGCCGTTGGCACCGATGATGGCGACGATCTCTCCGGGGTAGACCCGCAGTGAGATGCCCTTGAGGGCCTTGATGCTGCCGTAACTGGCATGGATCTCCTTGAGTTCGAGAATCGGTTGCACGGCCACTTAGCCCTCCTTCTCTTCGGATCGCGTTCCCATCCGTTTGGCCGGAATCAGGCCGGCGGGCCTGAACAGCATCATAACGACCATGGCCGCACCAAAGGCCAGCATGCGGTAGAGTTCAAATTCGCGGAACACTTCCGGCAGGACGATGAGGGCGGCGGCACCGAGGATGATGCCGGGAATCGAGCCCATTCCGCCCAGGACTACCATACTCAATACCATGGCTGATTCCAGGAAGGTAAAGCTTTCCGGGCTGACAAAGCGCATGCGGGCGCAGAAAAAGGCACCGGCCAGCCCGGCGAAAAGGCGCCCATGGCGTAGGCCAGGAGTTTGAGCAGAAAAGTGTCGACACCCATCAATTCGGCCGCGGTTTCGTCCTCGCGGATCGATTCCCAGGCGCGGCCGATTCGGGAGTAGTTCAGGTGCCGCACGGCGATGATGGTGATCACCGCCAGGAAAAGGGCGATATAGTAAAGGTATTGCAATTTTTTGAGTGCCAGGATCTCGATGCCGAAACCGCCGTTAAAGGTCGGGACCGCAATACTGGGTGGATTGACACCTAAGATGCCGTTGGGGCCGTTGGTCAGTGACATCCAGTTGTTCAGAATCAACCGCACGATTTCGCCGAATCCCAGGGTGACGATGGCCAGGTAGTCGCCGCGCATGCGCAGGGTGGGGTAGCCGATAATACAGCCGGCGATCATGGCCAGTCCTCCGGCAACGGGTAGGGAGAGCCAGAAGGAGACACCGTAATTGACGTTGAGCAACGCGTAGGTGTAGGCGCCCACACCGTAGAAGGCGATGTATCCCAGATCGAGCATGCCGGCCAGGCCCACCACCACGTTAAGCCCCAAACCCAAGCAAATATAGATCAGTACGCTGATGGCCACGTCCTGGGCATAGCGTGAGGTGAACACGGGAAAAATGGCACTGGCGATGAGGGCGGCAAGGATCCACACCCACACGGGCATAACGCCGGCCGCAGCCGTCGCTTTGCCGCGCATGGCACTCAGCGGCCGGGTCACCGGGGCGAGGTTGCCGCTTTTGTTCATGATGTAGAGCAATAGGCAAACGAAAGAGCCCGCGGCAATATAGAGCCAAAGGGTAAAGGCCTTTCCAAAGGAGAGGGTCCCGTCGGCATGGATTCCCAGCAACGGCCAGATAATGCCCATCAGCCACAAAAGGCCGATGGTGTAACTTTTCCAGATTTTTTTAAACTCGTGTATCATCGACGTTCTCACCCATGATTCCTGTCGGTTTGAAGTAGAGCACGGCAATCAGTATGATAAAGGCGAACACGTCCTTGTACTGGCCGGAAATATAACCGGCGCCGAAAATCTCGACCATGCCGATGATCAGCCCTCCCAGCATGGCACCGGTGATGTTGCCGATGCCGCCCAACACCGCTGCGGCAAAGGCCTTGATGCCGGGGACAAACCCCATGTCGTAGCGCACCGAACCGTAGTAAAGCCCGAACATGATACCGGCGGCGGCGGCCAGTCCCGCGCCGATGGCGAAGGTCAGCGAGATGATGCGGTTGCTGCTGATGGCCACCAGGGAAGTCATGACCTTGTCCTGGGCGGTGGCGCGCATGGCCATGCCGATGCGTGTCTTGAAGACCAGCAGGTTAAGCCCCACCAGCAGCAAAATGGTCAAGCCGACGATCATCATTTGCAGCACGCTGATGCGGATGTCGCCGAAAACCAGACCGCCGGAGAACTTCTCCCCTGGATAGGGCTTGTCGAAAACGCCTTGGGTCAGCATCAATGCGTTCTGAAGAAAAATGGACATGCCCAAAGCCGACAAAAGGACCGCCAGGCGGGATTGGTGTCGCAGGGGTTTGTAGGCCACTTTTTCCACGGCCATGGCCAGAAAGGCGCAATAGGCCATGGTCAGGGCGAACGCGCCAAAAAGACCCAGCCAGGGATGGGTATCCATCAGGCCGCGGCCGGCGAAGAAGTTGAGTAGAATGACGCCCACATAGCCGCCGGCGGCGAAGAACTCACCATGGGCGAAGTTGATCAGCTGGATGACACCGTAAACCATGGTGTATCCGAGGGCGATCAAGGCATAGAGGCCGCCCAGGGTCAGGCCGTTGATCAGTTGTTGAATGAAATATTCCATAGCCTCTTCAGCTTGCGGGTTGGCCTGATATAGCATTCAAGATAATGTTTTTGGGCCGCGTTATCGGTCGTCGCGGTATGATTTATACAGCTTCCTCCCTCTGGCTTTGCCAAAAACATTATCTTAAAACTATAGCTCAGGCGGAACAAGAGCGGATGGGCGGGTCCGGACGAATACCGAACCCGCCGTTGATCTCGATCGGTTATTTCACGATGCCATTTTCCGGCGTCCAGTACAGTTTGTATTCGCCGCCGTCGATCTTGAATGCCACGTAGGAGGAGCCGCTGTCGCCATTGGGCTTGAACTTGATGTGCTTGGAAGCCCCATCATAGTCCAATTTCATCATTTCGGCCTTGACCTTTGCCGGCTCGGTCGATCCGGCATTTTTAATGGCGGTTAAAAGCGAGTACGCCGCATCGTAGGCATAGGTTCCGTAGGCGCCGATTTTGCCGTATTTGGCGGTAAAGCGTTTTTCAAAGGTTTTGTAGGCATCGGTGGTTTTGTCGGTGTAACCGTAGGTCACATAAATGCCTTCGGCCGCATCCTTGGCCACGCTGATAAAGTTGGGATGGAACATGGCGTCTTCAGAAACGATGGTTGACTTCAGACCCAGACGCTTGGCCTGAATCGCCATCAGGGAGCCGGTGGCATGGTTCTGCAGGCTCATGTAAAGCACGTCGGCGTTTTTATCCTTGGCCATGGTGAGAACGGCGGAGAAGTCCTTGTCGCCTTGGTTGACATGATCGCGCCCCAGTACGGTGATCCCCATTTCCCTTGCCGCCTTATCCACACCGTCGGCCAATCCCTGGGAATAGGTGGTTTTATCATCAACAATGAAGATGGTCTTGGCGCCCAGGGCCTCTTTCATGAACTTGACCGCGGCCGGCGCCTGGTCGTCGTCACGGCCGCACATGCGAAACATGTAAGGCAAGCCGCGATCGGTGACTTTCTCATTGGTCGAGGCCGGGGTGATCATGATGATGTCCTCCTCGGCCAGGGTCTCCGAGGCGGGGATGGTCGCCGACGAGCAGTAGGCACCGATAACGCCAACCACTTCCAGATTGATCAGTTTGTTGGCCGCGGCCACGGCCTGTCTGGGATCGCAGGCGGTATCCTGGGGGAATAGTTCGATTTTGTCGAAGCCGGGGACGCCGCCCTGGTCGTTGATCACGTCGATGGCGCACAGCACGCCATTTTTAATGTCGTTGCCATCGGCGGCATAGGGGCCGGTGAGGGGGCCCATGGATCCGATCTTCAGCGTTTTGGCGGTAGCGGTCCCCATGAGAAAAGGGATTACCATGAGAGCCATGATCAGTGCGACAAACAGTTTTTTTCTCATCTGACACTTCTCCTATACTTGTTGTTTTGGTTTTGCCGGTTGCCCCAGGTAGGCTTCGATCACCTTCGGGTTGGACTGGATTTCCTCGGGTGTCCCCTCGGCGATCTTGACCCCGTGGTCAACACAGACAATCCGGTTGCAAACACCCATGACCACTTTCATATCGTGCTCGACCAGCAGCACGTCGATTCCCAATTTCGAAATCCGGGAAATATCCTTCATCAAGGCCGAGCTTTCCGACGGGTTCATGCCGGCGGCCGGTTCATCCAAGAGGAGCACCTTGGGCTGGGATGCCAAGCACGAGCGATTTCCAAACGTCGCTGAAGACCGTACGACAGGTTGGCGGCCACCGTGTCGGCATAGCGGTCGACGCCCATGAAGGCCAGGGCTTCCAGCGCCCGGTCACGGATCTGGCGCTCTTCCCGGCGCTGGGCGCCGGTTCGGAAAATTGCCCCCACCACACCCGTCCCGGAACGACAGTGGCGTGCCACCATGGCGTTTTCAACTGCGGTCATGGCCGAAAAAAGACGGATATTCTGAAACGTTCGGGCCACGCCCCGGGAGAAAATTTCGTGGGGCCGTTTGCCCAGGATGCTGTTCCCATTGAAACGCACGTCCCCGCTGCTCGCCCGGTACACACCGGTCAACACATTAAAGACCGTTGTTTTGCCGGCGCCATTGGGACCGATCAGGCCGACGATTTCGGCGGTGTTGATGGAAAAACTCAGTTTGGAGAGGGCTACCAGTCCACCGAATTTCACCGTGATGTTGTCCATTTGAAGCTGTGCCATAAATCCTTATCCATCACTTTTGGGGGCGTCTTCCAGGGCGTGCGCCGCTTATACCCCAAATTCGTCTCACCCGGCGGCTGGGTTCTCCTGTCGCTCACGGGCTTTCATATAGCCGTTGAATCGGCTGACATGGGCGCGGGCGATGGCTCTGGCCCTTTGGGCATCCCCCTTTCCCATGGCGGCCACCACGTCCTCGAGATCCTTGAAATTTTCCGCCATCTCACGTGCCTCCATCACCAGGTACGCGTCATAATAACGGCGAATGTTTTCATGAATGGTTTTGAGAACGGAAATGTAGATGGGGTTGCCGGTCAGTTTGGCGAAGCACAGGTGGATGTTTTTGTCGGTGGTGAGAAAGGCCGACGTCGCTTCGGGGCCGCGGTTGGCATGCTGCCTGGCTTCATCAAGGAGTGTTTGCAGTTGGATTCTGCCCGATGGGGTCATCCGCTGGGTGGCGATTTCGACCACATCCCCTTCGACCCGTTCGCGAAATTCGGCAATATGGTGCAGGGAAACGTTTTGCGAGCGGATTAAGAGATCAAGGCTTTCGGCGACGAGGTCGGGGGTTACCGCCTTGACCACGGCACCGCCCCCCATGCCCAACTTGATCTCGATGAGTCCTTTTTGTTCCAGAACGCGCAATGCCTCACGCAAGGTGCTGCGGCTGGTCTGCAACATCGCTTTGAGCTCACGCTCGGCGGGAAGGCGATCGCCAACCTTCAGGCGACCGTCGATAATCGCTTCCTGAATTTGATCGACCACATCCTGGAAGATGCGGTTCTGTCGGGCTGCGCGGAACAGTGGTGGCATGGGTCTTGGGTTCGATCCAGGTTGAACAAGATGCCGAATCAACACATCTTTCTCTTTGGTGTCGAGAAGAGCGGCGAATGACCGGGTGAATGGTCAGACCATTTATCGTAATCAAATCTGACTGTCAAGGCGAACTCGTTTTTTAAATGTTGCTTATTTTCTATTGTTCAAATTTCCACAATCCGGAGGAAAATTGAAGGTTATTCTAAAAAGCAATATGTGCGCCATGTTGCTGGTTGCTAATATCATTTTTTAAAAACAAATAGATACGAATAAAGTGGGGTAAGGTGCTTTGGTTGGTATGAGTACAAATATGTAATTAGTATACTACTAATATGTCGAAAATGTTGTGATCCGGCTGCGCGATGGCGATATGGCGCGGGGAGCGGATAACAAGACAAGGGCCTTCCTTGAAACAGGAAGGCCCTTGTCTTGTCGTTCCCGGTCTTGCATGGCGCCTGTAGGATCGGTCGGGATATGCGGGACAGAAAACGATGCTGTCGATCGATGATGGGGCGGCTTGGCTGAATGTTAAGCGATGATCGCGTCGACGGATGTATATGGCAGCTCGAAGGCCTCGGCCACGGACTTGTAGGTGATCTTGCCGCCCACCACGTTGGCACCTTTGCCGATCTCCGGGTTTTCCCGCAT
>NZ_BBCC01000154.1 GCF_001311845.1 Desulfosarcina cetonica JCM 12296
TCCGATCGCGCGCATTTACCGGGATGCCCCCACCTACTACATGGTGGAAGGCTCGGCCAACATCTGCAAGTCCATCATTGGACAGGATCAGCTGGGATACAGGAAGGCCAACCGCTAAAGCCGAAGATGCTTTGGTGAAAGTGGTGGCGGCGTTTCCTGCAGTGTGCAATGCCCGGGCCCTTGGGGTCCGGGCGACGCCGATACCCCAAAAATCGAGGTAAGGGCTGATTTTTAGAGCGCCTTCAATCAAAAGAAGCCAAGCTTTGGTGATCCCTCCCTTCATTATCACCCTATGCGCATGTGGCACACCTCCAGCTTTTGTTTGTTGGCGCTCTCTATTTTTCATTGTCCGGCGAATCAAAACGGCGCGGATGCTATTTTCCCCTTCCCGGCGGGATAAATCCTTTCAGTGGCTCAGACTGCAGCCGACACAAGCAACCGTCGGCCCATTACGATTCGAGGCTCGTCGACCATGACCCAGGATATGTCGCGCACGGAATTGGAAGCCTTTCTTGAACGTCATCGGCAGACGATCCTGGATGCATGGGTTGACCGGTTGCACACCGGCGTCAGTGAAAAATATAGCGGGCGGCCCACCGAAGAGCTCGTTGCCACGGTGACCGACGCCTTTGATGGGAACCGCAGTTTTCTGATCGACGACGATCCGTCACAGATCGACCGCTTTATCGAAAGCATTACCCGGTTGCGGCTCAGCGCCGGATTTTCGCTTTCCCATGTGCAGACCGCATTCGAGCTGTTCCGTGAGATCGTTACGCCGATGCTGTTCGAAAGTTTTCCGCCCGTGGTGTGCCATCCCATGATCGTCCGGGTCAACCAGTGCATGGCCTACGTGGTGAAGATGCACAGCGAATTGTTCCAGGCCATGCATGAAAAGACGATCCGCCAACACAACCTGGAACTCAAGTGGAAGGTTCAGCGACGCACAGCGGAACTCGCCGAATCCGAGCGCAAATACAAAACCCTGGTGGAGGAGATCAACGACGGTTATGTGGTGGTGCGCGACGAGATGATCGTCTTTGCCAATCCGGCCTTTGCCAAAATCCACCAGTGGTCGGAAAGCGCGGTGATCGGCCAACGTTTTCTCGATTTCGTCGCTCCGGAAAGTCGCGAGAAGATCCTCACCCTCTACAACCGCGGAATGATTATCGGTAAACAGGTGACGCCCAAGGCGTTTGAATACATGCGCCTGACCCGAGACGGTAACACCTATCCGACAGAGATCCTGTCGCGGATCACCCATTATGACGACCAGCTGGCCACCATCGCGATCTGCCGGGATATCACCGAACGGGTGCGCATGGAGAAGAAGGTGCGTGAAGCCGAGCGCATGGCCACCATCGGGCAAATCACGGCCTCGCTTTCCCATGAGATCCGCAACCCCCTCTCCGCCATCAAGCTCAACCTCCAGGTGCTTAAAAAAAACGCCATGCTCAAGGGCAACGATGAACGGCGTTTGGATATTTCCGTTCAGGAGGTCAAACGGCTGGAACGGATTCTTCGGGAACTGCTCGATTTCGCCAAACCCCTGGATCTCAAACCCCAGCCGGCCGATGCGCAAGTTCTTATCTATCATTATATCGAGCTGCTGGATGAGAAGTTCAAGCAGAAGTCCATCCGCATTCGCTTCGAACAGGAGGCGGCCATGCCCAAGGTCCCTTTGGATTCCGAGCGCTTCCAGCAGGCGGTGATGAACCTCTTGCTCAACGCCATCGACGCCTCGCCGGAAGGGGGCATGATTCAGATCAATATCGGGATCACCTGGCGCAATGCCCAGCGCTATGCCGCCATCCGTATCCGTGACGCGGGACCGGGTATTCCGGCGGAACTCGTGGGAGAGATTCAAAAACCGTTTTTTACCACCAAGACCCAGGGGACCGGATTGGGCCTGACCAACACCGAGCGGGTGGCCCGGGAACATGGGGGCTGGCTGGAGATCGATGAGAAATTGCCCGTTGGCGCGGCATTTACCCTGATGATGCCCGTTGGAGGACACTGAAATGCCCCGGGTGCTGGTGATCGACGATGAAGTCTCAATCAGCGAATCCCTGGAGATGTTTCTCAGCGAAAAGGGCTATGCGGTCGAGACGGCGGCCTCGGCCGGCGCCGGCAGGGAAGCTTTTGCCCGTTTTGCTCCGGACGTGGTGATTCTTGACATCCGGCTGCCCGACGGGACCGGATTCGAGGTCCTGGACTGGCTGAAGGCGACAGATCTGCCGCCCAAGGTGATCATGATCACCGCTTTCCATGATATGGAAAAAGTGATTACCTCCATGAAAAGCGGGGCATTCGACTACATCCACAAGCCCCTGGATGCCGACGAGATCGAGGCCGCCGTGGAGAAAGCCGTGCGCGCCATCGAGGCTGAACGCGCGGCACCATCCTCCCCCAAGCCGCAGGACACGACCCTCGAAGACGTCATCATCGGCAAGAGTAAGGCGATTTTGAATGTTTTCAAGATCATGGGTGTCCTCTGCCAGAACGACGCCACTGCCCTGATTCACGGCGAGACCGGCACGGGAAAGGAGTTGATCGCCCGGGTGATCCATAAAAACAGCAAGAACCATACGGAACCGTTCATCACCCTGGACTGCTCCGCGGTGGTCGAGACCCTTTTGGAAAGTGAGCTCTTCGGGCATGAAAAGGGCGCCTTTACCGGCGCCACGCACACCAAAATCGGGCAAATCGAACTGGCCGGCAAGGGAACCCTGTTTCTCGACGAGATCGGCGAATTGCCCTTGGGGCTGCAAGGCAAGCTGCTCGGTTTTCTCGAACGGCGCGAATACCTGCGGGTGGGCGGGCAGTATCCTCAACGTTCGCAGTGCCGGATCCTGGCCGCCACCCACCGGGATCTCAACCAAATGGTTCAGGAGGGTCAGTTCCGCCGGGACCTTTACTTCCGACTGAATGTCATCACCCTCAGTGTGCCGCCGCTTCGGGATCGATTGGAGGACATTCCCGATTTGAGCCAACATTTTCTCAATATCATCCGTCGGTCCATGCATAAGGACGATCTGCGCCTGCAGGACAGCGCCACGGTGGCGTTGATGGGTGATCACTGGGTCGGCAATGTCCGTGAGCTGAAAAATGTGATCACCGCCGCCGCCATTCGTTCGCGCAGTAACGTGATTCTGAAAGAGGATATCGAGGCCGTCCTGGCCCTTCACCAGACGCCGTCGACGACACACGCGGACGCCCCCGACCTGTCGCATCTCGAACACCAGCATATCCTGCGGGTGCTGCGCAGTGTCGGCTGGAACCGCACCCATGCGGCGCGCATTTTAGGCATTTCACTGCCCACCCTGCGCAGCAAGATCCGCAAGTTCGGTATCGACCCATCCGAATCCTGATCGGATTCCCCCCCCCTCGCACCTGAAAATTTCTTTCTAGCAAGGCAAGTTTCTTTCACCCATCCGCCGCTCGAAACCATGTCCGAAAGCCGTTTGGTGCTTATCAAAATCAATTGATTTAAGCGAATTAAGAAAAAAATAGATAATAAATAAAATTCATTTGACGAGGGCATTTCATTTGCAATACGTCTTTGCATTGCTTTCCCGACCCGTTCATCGGGCCGTTGCTTACATCCCGGTACGATCCGGGCAAATCGTTTCATCCACTTACCAAGAGGAGGACCAATGGACAACGGATCAACATGGAAAAGGGTGTTTTTTGGGGTAGTCTTCAGCGTACTCACCATTTTGTGCTGGTGCCCCATTGGATATGGTGCCTACGGGGCGGTAAGTCGGATCTGGGGGATGCCCAATTGGGCGGTGACCGCACTCTCGATCGGGGTCGTCATGTTCGTTCTGGAAGCGATCTATCTTTTCGCAACCGATTTGACCCTTGACGATGAACAACTGCCGTCGGTGATCAAATCCATCCGTGAAGATATCCAGTAATCCCCAACCCAAAGGAGCTGCCCATGTTTGCCATCAGTATCATCACTGCCATCTGTCTTGTTTCGGTGTTTGTCGGTTATCTGCCTTTCGTCGCGGATTTACCCGATCGGCGGACGATTATTTTGTCGCCGGTTCCAGCCTGGGTTATTTTGTTTTGATTTTCAGCCTTTTGGCTTCCTTCTTAAGCGCCTTTTCCATGTTCGGCATGTCCAGTCTCGGTTACCGGACCGGTTTCGGCGCCTTGTTCGTCCTGTCGGTCAACCTCGTTCCCCTGGGAGCGCTGTGGTACTACATGCACCGCAAAACCTTCGTCCTGGGTCGCGCCCGCAGCTGGATGTCCATGGGCATGCCGTTTGGTGAGCGTTACGGCAATGGCATGCGCGCGGTGATCCCGGTGGTGGTGCTTTTGGCCTCCATCCCCTATCTGGTCGCCCAGGTCCAGGGCATCGGCCTCATGGTGGAGGCACTCAGCGAGAAAGCCATTCCCTATCATATGGGCATGTTTTTCGTGCCGGTGTTTATTTCGCTTTACCTGATCATGGGGGGCATGAAAGGAGCCGCCTGGGTCAATACGGTCCAGGGGATCTTTTTCTCGATCATGGTGTTCATCCTTTTCTTTGCCGTGATGGCCAAGAACGGCGGCTTTGCGCCCACCATGCAGATGGTATTCGATACGCACCCGGAATTGTTCCAGCTGGGTGCCAAGGGCGGTAAATTGTGGAGCTATCCCATGGTCTTCGGCTTTGCCGCGGCCATGTGCCTGGGATGTATCTGTTTTCCCCAGCCATACATGCACGCCTATTCCAGCCGGACGGTCAAGGGCTTCAAAACCATGCTGCTGAGTTTCGGCGGGATCTGCCTGGTGATCATCACCATGCCGACCCTGGTCGGAATTGCCGCCACGGTCATCGTTCCCGGCCTCAAGGGGGTACAGGCGGACAAGGTGTATGGCATCGTGGCCTCTATGGCCCTGCCGGATTGGCTGGCCGCTCTGGCGGTGGCTGGCGGGTTTACCGCCGCCATGTCCACGGTTAACGGTTTGGTGTTCGGTAACGCCACCAACCTGGCCAACGACCTGCTTAAATTGATGGTTCCCCATGTGGGCCAAAAAGGCCTGGTCAGCGCTGCCCGCTGGTCGGTGGCCGTTATCATGGCGATTTGTGTGGTCATTGCCTGGAACCCGAATACACCCGTGGCGGAACTCTCGGTGCTGGCCTTCGGAACGGTGGCGGTGACGATTTTTCCCCTGTGGGGTGCCTATTTCTGGAAGCGATCCACCGCCGCCGGTGCCATGGCCAGCACGATTGTCGGTTTTGGCATAAATATTGTAATGTTTATTTGGGGCGGCAAGAACATGGTCCTTTTCCCGAGTGCAAAACTATTTCAGTTGAACGGCTTTTTGGCCGCCTTTATCGCTGCCGGTCTTGTCTTCTTCATCGTTTGCCTGGTCACCAAACCGGGTAAAATCGAACAAAAAAGTCTGGCCTTGTTTTTCCACCCAGCCCTGGATGGTAAGCTTGACCATAATTTGGTGGATCGCAGTGAAAATGAATATGTAAAGGTCTGATCTATAAACCAGAAAGGAGTGACGAGGATGGATTTTAAATTGAACCTGCCTGAGAAATTCAATGCTGCCGATTATTTTGTGGATCGCAATATCCGCGAGGGACGTGCGGACAAGGTGGCCGTTCTTTGCGAGGACCGCCAACTGACTTATGGCCAGGTCCAGGCGGGCGTGAATCGGGTGGGCAACGGGCTGCGGTCCCTGGGCGTACGCATGGAGGAACGGGTGGCCCTTTTGCTTCTGGATACCGAAGTCTATCCCCAGGCCTTTTTCGGCGCCATCAAGATCGGCGCGTCCCGATCTGCATCAATACCCTGATGCGGCCCAAGGACTATGCCTATTTCCTCAATGACAGCCGCGCACGGGTGCTGATGGTCGATCAGAGTCTGCTCGGAATCATCAACGGCATCCGTTCCAAACTCGAGTTCCTCGAATATGTGATCATCGTCGGTGATGCCGCCGGCGGAGATGATCTGCATTTCGCAACCTGGGTCGCCGAGCACGACGATGCATTGGAAGCCGCGCCCACGACGCCCGACGACGCCTGTTTCTGGCTTTACAGCTCCGGCTCCACCGGCCTGCCCAAGGGGACCGTGCACCTGCAGCACGACATGGTATACGCGACGGAAACCTACGGCAAACAGGTGTTGAAGGTAACCGAAAGCGATGTCTGTTTTTCGGCGGCCAAGCTGTTCTTCGCCTACGGCTTGGGCAACGGGCTCTATTTTCCGTTCAGTGTCGGTGCGACAACGGTTTACCATCCCGGCCGTCCCACGCCGGATGCCATGTATGCCACTATCGCCAGGCATCGCCCGAGCATCTATTTTGCCGTGCCCACCTTGTTCGGCAGCATGCTGGTTCAGGACGGCGCGCTGGATGGCGTGCGCGTATGCGTGTCCGCCGGAGAAGCCCTCCCGGCAGAAATTCTCAAGCGATGGAGAGAGCGATTCGGTGTCGGCATCATGGATGGTATCGGTTCGACGGAAATCTCGCACATCTTCATCTCTAACCGGGAGGACGACCTGCGCGCCGGTTCCACCGGCAAGTTGGTCCCCGGATACGAGGCCCGTATCGTCGATGATGAATTCAACGACGTTGCCCAGGGCGATGTCGGTACCCTGCTCATCAAGGGTGACAGTATCGCCGCCTACTATTGGAACAAACACGAAAAAACCAAAAAAACCATGCTGGGTGACTGGATCAACACCGATGATAAGTTCTTCCGTGATGAAGACGGTTATTTCTTTTATGTCGGACGCTCAAACGACATGCTCAAGGTCGGTGGCATCTGGGTTTCGCCCATCGAGGTGGAGGCCTGCATCATGGAGCATTCCGACGTGCTGGAATGTGCCGTGGTCGGCGCAATGGACAAGGAAAATCTCGTCAAACCCAAGGCCTATGTGGTGCTCAAGGACGGGGTTGCGCCCAGCGAGGCACTGTCCAAAGATATCAAGGAATATGTCAAGAAAACCCTGGCCCATTACAAATACCCGCGCTGGGTCGAGTTCGTGGAAGACCTGCCCAAAACGGCAACTGGTAAAATCAAGCGCTTCATGCTAAAGGACCAGAACGTACAGTCAGCGGCGTAACCAACCGCCTTATAGACGGACCATTGAGCTCGGGTTTCATCTCTGGACGACGTCAGCCCAAACGGGTCGCGTCGTCCGGCCTATTCTCACCTTGGGTATGGCGGCCTTTTCTCGCGCCGCCATCCGAAAAAAGAAATGGAAAAAACGATGCTTGAAAAACCGGCACTGCTGATCATCGACATGGTTAAGGATACCTTCGATGATGCCCACCATTTTCCCATCACCCCCTTTGCACGGGAGATCATCGCCCCCATTAACGGACTGATCGGCGGTTTTCGTAAGAAAGGCTACCCCATCGTCTTTTCCACCGATGCCTTCCATGAAGATGATTTCATTTTCAAAGGTCGCATGAAACCCCACTCCCTGGCGGGCACCCGGGGCGCTGAGGTGATCGATGAACTGGATCGGCAACCCGAGGATCTCTGGCTGCCCAAGCCGCGGTTCTCGGCTTTTTTCGGAACCGATCTTGCCGAATGGCTGAGTGCCCGCGAGGTCACCCTATGTGCCGTGGCCGGCCTGGCCACCAATTTTTGCGTGTTGGCCACCGTCCTGGACGCCCTATGCCATAATTTCAAGGCCGTTTTCCTGGAGGACTGTACAGCCACGTGGTCCGAAGAGGTGCATCAGCAGGTGTTGAACAATTACCGTCGCAACCCACTGGATCCGCTGCTGCGGGTGTTGACCTCCCGCCAGTTGGTGGAAACGCTGGAAATGGATTGAGACGTCGGGGAAAACGCGCCTACCGGATGCCCCCCTTGTCTGCTTCCCAAAGCGGGGGCAACCGCCCACCGATCAACAAATTGATCAACAAACCGTGCCTGCCGGATCCTTTTGGCCTGGCGGCACCGGTTGCACGCCAATCCTACTGAAATGATATGTTTTTTTATCTGGGGAAAAGTCTGGATGCAGTGGCGTCGCCGCATCTTTTTTTTAAGAATATGATCGCGATCATAGACGCCGGAAGCGAGCTGCGATAAACAGATTTCTTACGCGGAACAAACGCGAAGAGACAGGCGGAGATGCCCGCGTCACGGCAATCTGTCACCATCCCTGGCCCTCGCGTCACAATTTTTGATCCATCCGGAATCGCAGAAATTGGCATAGTCTATTGGCATGGTCTATCAGGATAGTCTAAAGGAGTTCGACATGGAGTACAATATTGATCTGCACGAAATGGATGCCATGGCACGCCGGATCCGCTCGGCGGCTGAACGCTTAAATCGGTTGGGTGCGAAATTCCCTTCGCTGGTTGATAATTCGCACAATATGCTTGCCGTTGCGAAGGTGATGGAAATGAACATCAGCGATCTGCTGCATGAGAACGCCGAAGCCGTATAGGCGCGTCTCTCCATCCTCAATCAAAAACGCCTCACCAGGCCCCGTGGGGGGCCGATGAGGCGTCGATGTTAGCTCGGAGGGTTTTTCCGCCCGAAGGCACTGCGACATCCGTACAGCCGTCCAGACGCACGACCATCCAATCTTCTTTACTTTTTTTCTGCCTAAGCCTGAAAAATATCACCCCGACGGTATGAACCTCAAACAAGGTTTGCTTGCCCTACCGTGCAAGGCCGCTCATTGGGACGGATCCTATCTGAACGCGAACGAACAGGCTGAGGGTGCAGGGGGCGTCAGCCCACTTTCAGAATCAGGGCCGCGCCGGTATCGCCGGCTGCGCAACCGGTAAACATCACGTAGCCGCCGCCGAGCATCACGCTTCCTCGATGCCTTCGATGATACAACGACCGGCCGTGGGCGCCTGGGGATGGCCGAACACCATCGAGCTCCCGTAGTTGTTGAAACCGTTGACATCGATCTTCAATTCATTGGCCATGTAAATATCGTTGGCCGAGAAGGGGTTGTGGGTCTTGATCACCTTCATTTCGCCAATGGCCAGACCGGCTTTATCCAGGGCCATCTGGGCTGCGGGCACGGGTGCCATGGCCATATGGGCTTTCTTGACCCGAGAGTAACCGTAGGAGATCACCTGGATCTCGATATCCGGTTGCGTGCTCAGGGATTTGGCCTTTTCGCGACCGGTGACCACGATGGCGCAGTTTCCATCAGCCGGATGGGTCTGGGCGCCAAAGGTGTGCACGCCGCCCGGCAGTACGGGTCTCAGCCCTGCCAGCCCTTCCTTGGTGCTTTTCGTGATCCCCTCGTCAGCATCCAGGGTGATGGTTTTCTTCTTGGAGATTTTTACTTCCACCGGAAACATGTAACGTTTCTGGAAAGCCCGATCATCCTTTAATGCGTCGGTGTACTGCTCATAGCGCTTCAGGGCCACCGCATCACACTCTTCACGGGTAACGCCGGCCATGGCGGATACGTTTTCAGCCGTCTGGATCATTGCCGTCCCGCCCCAGGGATCCAGATTGAAATGCTCCATCACCCAGTCTTCCGAAACCACCTGCCCGCCAGGACCACCCGGGTTGGGCCAAATGGTGTGAGGGCCGTTTGAGCAGCGGTCGGTAAACAGGTTGTAGACATTCTCGCAAAAACCCATTTCAATGGCCATGGAGGCCTGATAAACGCCAGTGGTGGAGGTCGAGCAGGCTTGACTGATGAGCACCCCCGGGCTGTCCTCGGCACCGATAAGGGCGGCGGACCAAGGTCCCCCATAGAAAAGCTTGGGTTGGCCGACGGTCACCCCGAGAATGACGTAGTCAAACATTTTTGGATCCCAACCTTTACTTTCGATCCAGCGCTTGGAGGTTTGCGCACCGAGAGTAATGGCGTTTTCGCTCTGAAGGCTTCCTTGCCACCTGGCAAAAGGCGTGCTGTAGTAACCGCCGTATGGAATGTAAGCTTTTGTAAACATCGTACAAATCCTCCTCTATTAGGATGAATAAAAGCCCAACAAGGCACTCACGCCAAGGTCGGGCAGACAAATCCATAAAAAGGCGATGTTGCCGGTCTGACCGACCTTGGGCGGCAGACCGGCAACACTTAAAACTCAGTTGACCACGACAAGCGGTTTACCAACTGGGAAAACCGTCTTCTTGAAGGTGGTGTTGATGATATTGGCTGTTGCCAGATAGATGCCGAAAATACCGACCATCAGAATGCAATACGCAGCCAACTGCGCGGCGATGGGGGGGGGCAGAATGCTCCTGAACTTCAGCATGACCAAAAACCAGAGCGCCGCATCGGCAAAAAGCAGGGCTACGAAAAAGAACGGCGATCCCGTTAGATAGGCCGGGGTGAACAGGGAAAGAACGATGGCGAGCACCAACCAGGCGTATGGATCACAGGCCATGGCAAAGTGGATGCCCTTGGCGTGACAGATGAATTCGGCAAGGTTGACCAGGGCGGTCACTAACATGAAAAAACTGCTGAAAAGAAGCATAACGTTCCCACCCGCCAGACTCTTGTCCTTCAATTCGATGATCGCGGCCACAAATTGGCACACGAACCCGCCAAAAAGCCAGCAGGCCACCGCCAAACGGCTGTCCTCACCGATACGACCCGTCAGCAGACCAAAGAAGATAAAACAAGCAATCGCCAGGGCGCCCAGAGCCTGGGGCGCAGGGCTGGCAAAACTGTGAGATTCATTGGACATTTCATGTTCTCCTTGTTGTTAAAGAGGATGGACTGCTCATTAAGCGACGGGTTTCGATTCGGCTCTGAGTTCACGTTTGAGAATTTTACCGGTTGCACTCTTGGGTAATTCCTCAACAATGAGGACGCGGCTGGGGACCTTGTAGGCAGCCATATTCTCCCGGCAGTAGGCGATAATTTCTTCCGGGGTTGCTTCCTTGCCGTCTTTCAGGACGATGGAGGCACATACGGCTTCACCTTTTTCCGCGTGGGGGATCCCGTATACGGCCAGTTCCTTGACCGCCGGGTGGCGATAGAGGTACTGCTCGACCTCAGCCGGCCAGATCTTGAATCCGGCGGCGTTGATCATGTCTTTGACGCGGTCGACGATGAAAACATAGCCGTCCTCATCCATCTTGCCGATGTCTCCGGAATGCAGCCAGCCGTTGCGCAGGGTGTGCGCCGTTTCATCGGGTCGGTTCCAGTAACCTTTCATCACGCCGGGACCCTTGATGCAGATCTCTCCCCATTCACCGGTAGACACCTCGTCATCGAATTCATCCTTGATCTTGATCTCGACGTTTTCCACCGGCGTTCCAATACTGCCGAATTTGTGATGATAGTTATGATTGTAACAGGCGAAGGGAGAGGATTCGGTAAGACCGTAGCCTTCGTGGATGGGACGTTCAAAGCGTTCCTTCCAGCGCAGGAAGATCTCCTGAGGCAGCGTGGCCGCCGCTGAGAAGTCATAGCGGATCGATGAGAGATCGTATCCGGACAGATCCATGTTCAGTAAATTGATAAAAATGGTCGGCACGGCGAAGAACATGGTGACCTTGTTTTCGGTGATGGATTGCAGCACCGCGTCGGGTACGAACCGTCGGAACATCACCAGCGTCGAACAGGTGTTGAAGGTGCCGTTCATGATGAAGTTTTGGCCGAAAACATGGAAGATCGGCAGGAACAGGGCCGTACGGTCCTCGGGCGTGTAGCCGGCGTGATGGGCGGCGCTGAAGGAATTGGAAACCACGTTGCCATGGGTCAGCATGGCCCCCTTGGGAAAACCGGTGGTTCCGGAGGTGTAGAGGATGACGGCAACCTCGTCGCGATCCGGATTGTAGGTCGGCAGGGATTCGGAACCCTCCTGAATCCATTCGGCGATGGTCGGGTTGCCCTGGGCGTCGCCCTCACAGACCAGGACCTGTTTCAGGTCGGTGTAATCGTCCATCTTGACATTTGGCAAAAGCTCGTTGACCGTGCAGAGCAGGACGGACCCTGAATCGTTGAGAATATATTTAAGTTCTCCTGATTTGAGCATCGGATTGACGGATACGGCGATGGCACCCAGCTTTAACGCGGCAATGTAACAGATGACGAATTCAGGGATGTTCGGCAGGTAGAGCGAGACGCGATCGCCTTTGGCCACGCCCTTTTGCTTCATCGTATGGGCCAAACGCGTGGCTTGGCTGTTTAACTCGCCGTAGGAAATGTTCCTTCCTTCAAAAATGATGGCTGTCTTGTCCGGAAAAATTCTTGCCGCCTGTTCAACATTCTGAGTCACATTCATGGGATACCTCCGTTGATGGGTTGCCGTTGGGTACGGAAAAAGAGCCGTTTTCAGGATTGATGCCGGCCTTTTCGGTACCCACACTCGCCGTGGCGGTTCTGTCCGTTGAGCACCCGCGCGGATAGATGCGCCGCATGCCGCGAATGACGTTGGCTCTTGAACCGGGACATGGGTAAATGATGATGAATATCCTATAAACGATTGATGCGATTGCCATCCAGCTGGTGCTCGATAAGGCCGCTCATCCATGGAACGTCTGGAAGCACAAACGCGCCGGGTTGCATGACAGCTACAAGGCATTCACGAAGTAGCCGCAATGTAGCCCTGTACTACTCCTCTGTCAACCCCTTTCTGTTGCCCAAACGAGTAGACACAAAAGAATACATCCATGACCCAAATATCACCTTTCCCAACCCACCGTTTTCCGCTGGAAGGGCCTGCAAAGGGACACCGTCCATCCCCAGAAAGGGATGCGCAACGGTGCTATCGCCCGTGATGCAATGGCGTGCGGGGTCGCCAAGTAAACTACTCCCCTTCAGGCGGCTGCAGCGCGTTGTCGTTCTTCCTCGCGAACCTCTCGGCGTAGCAGTTTTCCCAGTTTCGATTTCGGCAGCATGTCACGGAATTCGACATACTGCGGAACCATGTAAGGCAACATGCGCTTTCGACACCACTTGATCAACTCATAGCCGGTGATGCCTTTGGTATCGGGCTTCAGCACCACACAGGCCTTGATGCGCTCGCCGAATCGGGAATCCGGTACCCCGATGACACAGGTGCCCACCACCGCCGGATGTTCCTGCAAGACGGCTTCGACCTCGGATGCCGATACCGGGTGCCCATCATGGTCGATGGTGTCGGTGGTGCGATCGATGAAGTAAAGATAGCCCGAAGCATCCAGAGACATCACATCGCCGGTGCGGTACCAGGTTTTTCCGTCACGTTGGATAAATGCCTGGCGGGTTTGCTCGGGCGTATTCACATAGGCCGTAACCATGTTCTTTGAGCGGACCAGAAGTTCTCCCGGCGTGTCATATGGCTGTGGGTCCAGGAAAACCGGATCCACGATCATCACTTCTTTGGAGTCTAACACACGCCCGACACAGGTGGCCGGATAGGGCCGGCCCACCGGACACATGGCCACGCCGCCACAGGTTTCCGTGCAGCCGTAGCCCTGATGGATGATTTTGCCAAAACGCGCTTTCCAGCGTTTATTCAACTCCTGGGGAAGAACATCGCCGGCACTGAACCAGTAGTCGACCGAGTCAAGGCGGTATTGATCCATGCGTTCGTGTTCCAGCATCATGCGGTAGAATGACGGAACGGCGACCAGCGTGCGCACGTGGAATCGGGCAATGGCGTCAAAGGTCGCGTCGATGTTGATGTGCGGCTGAATCAAGAGCGTTCCGCCCACAAGCAAAGTGGCCAGTCCGCAGGTTTGGCCGAGGATGTGGTACAAGGGGGAATGCCCCATGACGATATTCTCATGACTCGGAACCAAGGCATCGCTGATGCGAATCTGTTCAAGGGCCGAGGCGAGGAAATCCGCATGCGTGATGGGGACCCCCCGGGAGGAATGGGTCGTGCCGCTGGTATAAAGGATTTCGGCCACCGATTGGGAAGAGGTTTCGATTTCGGGCAAGGGGTCGTTCCCATGGGCTTTCAAAAGAGCGCGGAAGGCGTGAATTCGGGGCCCCCAGGCGACACTTCCCCGGGGAACCATGTTGAACAACCAGCCGAACAGCCGTTTGTATGCGGGGAGTATTTCCGTCATGCGCGCCACAATGACCCGCTTCAATCCACGTTCCGCCATGACCCGATGGACATAGCCAAAATTCGTATCCGCGCAGACAATCGTATCGGCTCCGCTATCATTGACCACATGGCCCAGTTCTTGCGGCATATGGATGGGGATGATGGGGACGCAGATCCCACCGGCGCGCAGAATTCCCAACCAGCTAACGATCCAGTGGACGGTATTGGGCAGGTAGATCACCACCCGGGCACCGGGTCTGAGGCCCAATGCGTGCAGGGCACGGGCGAATCGTTCCGCTGCGGTCCGCAATTGACCATAGGTGTATCGGCTGCCCAGGTAGATCACGGCGGTACGGCCGGGCTGCCTGCGGGCGACCTGTTCAAAAACGGCGTAAATGGTTGGGTTGCCATCCTGCATGCTAAACCGTGCCTTGGGTGCCGGGCCTGTCCGCAGGCGCTTGGATGCTGCCGAAATAGGCCGCATTGATTTCCGGGCTGCTGATCAACTCGCTCCCCGTGCCGCTGAAGGTCAGCATGCCGTTTTCCAGCACATACCCCCGATCGATGACCGGAAGGACCGGCCGGGCATACTGCTCACAGATGATCACGGTCACACCGGCAAATTGCTTCAAATGAACACCGCCGCCATGACCGCCGTTTGCATCAATGGGCTCAGTCCCAAAAGGGGTTCGTCCAGCAGCAGCAGGGATGGCCTGGCCATCAGGGCCATGGCCAGCGCCAACATCTGCTGTTCGCCGCCACTCAAGAAACCGGCCTTGCGTTTTCCCAAGGGGTGCAGTGTTGGGAAAATACGGAACGTTTCCGTCAGTTGATCGCGAATTTCTCTTTTGCTTCGCCGGTAGCCGGCAATCTTGAGGTTTTCCAGAACGCTGCTTTCGGGAAAAATCGGATGCCGTTCACGTGACAGCACAATCCCTTGCTTCACCCGCTGATGGGTCGGCCAATCGATGATATCCTCGCCCTTATAACGAATCTGTCCATACACCGATATGCGCTCTTTCCCACGACGCCCCGCCTGGGTCCGCATGTCGTTGATAAGACCGGAAAGGGTGTTGAGCAATGTGGTCTTGCCGGCACTGTTGGAGCCGACCACACCGACGATCTCCCCTTGTTTGACCGTCAGGTTGAGTCCGCCCAGCGCCAGGGCATTTTCGAAAAAGACCATGAGGTTCTCAACTTCCAGCATGGAGCGTGGCCCCCAAGTAGGCATTTTGCACGGTTTCATCGGCCATGACGGCCTGACAGGTTCCGTCGGCGATGATGCGTCCATGGTGAATCACGATCACCCGGTCGGCGATTTTGAAAAGTTCACGCAAACGGTGTTCGATCATGATGATCGCCTTGCCCTGCAGACGCAGTTTCTCGATGATGGGAAGAATACTGGTCACTTCGGCCAGGCTCAGTCCCGCAAAAAGCTCGTCAATGACCATCACCTGTGGCCGCAGGGCGATGGCTTTGGCCAATTCCAACCGTTTGAGGTAGCCCTGGGGCAGTCCCCCGGTGACCTTGTAGGCGGCACTGGCGTCGCGTTCGAACCCGACTTCCTCCAGAAGATCGAGGGCCACGGCATTACGGTCGCCATAGCGGCCGCCCAGCAGTCCTTTGACGCGAGACGAGTACAAGCTTACGATCAGGTTCTTGTAGGCCGGCAGTTGGTAAAACGGGCGCACCATCTGAAACGTCCTGGCGATGCCCAATCGGGCCACGGCATGCGCCGGAAGATGATGGATGGGGCGACCCATGAAATGCACGCTGCCGGCAGAGGGCCTGACGAATCGGGTGATCAGGTTGGCCAGGGTGGTCTTTCCGGAGCCGTTGGGGCCAATGACCCCCAGGATTTCATTTTTCCGTAATTCAAAGCTGGCGTCGGTGAGGGCCTTCACCCCACCGAAGGATTTGCTCAGCCCGGATACTTCCAAGATGGGCCGGCGGTTCACGAATCGACCGCCACCCAGCGTTCAAACTGGTGGTACTTGCGCTGGATAAAGGGGAAGATCCCCTGGGGCAGCGCAACGATGAAAAAAACCATCAGCAAGCTCGTGAACACCATCTGCAAACCGCCCATGCCCCGCAGCCTCGGCCAGGGGGACCAATATCAGGGCGCCCAGTGTGGCCCCGGCCAGACTGCCCGTGCC
>NZ_BBCC01000155.1 GCF_001311845.1 Desulfosarcina cetonica JCM 12296
CCTCTGCTTTCACAGCGACGACAAAAAGCCGCCGCGCGTGAAGCTGGCGTTATGTTCTTTGAAAACAAGCTTGGTACCCCAGCAAGTACGATTTGCCGGGGCGGATAAATAACTGCTCTGGTCCTATCCTTAAACCAAGGGACCGGGTAACCAGGAGGAAGCCAATGGAAAGTGTTGTATTAATCATTAGCGTCCTCGGTCTATTGTTCTCAATGTTTAGTTTCATTCTGGCAATAGGGAGTTAGGGACGTCCCTAATTAACTAAATAACTTGGCGTAATCTCCCATATAGGCTACTTTTAATTCATGCCAAGGGAGTTAGGGACGTCCCTAATTAACTAAATAACTTGGCGTAATCTCCCATATAGGCTACTTTTAATTCATGCCACGCTTAGCTCGATTGGATGCCCCGGGGATTCTGCATCATGTGATCATCAGGGGGATTGAACGCAAAAATATCTTTAAAGATACGACCGACAAAGAGAATCCTAAATTGCGTTTCCCATTTTGGACATGTTGTAATCCAAAGTAGTGTGAATGCCTTACGTCACTTTAAAGTGCCAAAATGGGAAACCCTTCGGGATTGCCGATCTCACCCCATCTACGGCGTCAGATGGCTTCCCGCATAGCCGACTATAGCGGAAAGCCATCTTCCTTGTATTTGCGGCAAGCTCGGACAATCTCTCAATTTAGGAGAATCTGACTGAACGGCTATCGCGTTTAATTCCGGAAACTCAGACGCTTTGTTATGCCTGGGCATTTCTAAGCAACCACGCCCATTTCCTATTCCGTTCAGGCCCCGATGGCATATCAGGCTCAGCAATACTAGTAAAATGGGTGTTGAAGCCAGGCCGTCAGCGGATGAAAACCGGCGGCCAGGTTGTTGCATCCTAAACCGCCGGCCTGTGTTCATCGATTGATCGGGAGATCAACCCTCGGCGTTCTTCTCGAGTTCATCCAATTTTCCCGGATCGGTAACCGCGATGTCTACCAGGGCCTTGGGGATGGAGCTCTGCTCGCACATCGTGCGGATCTCCTTTTCCACATCGCTGAACTCCATGATTTCACGAATGGATTCGATGTAGGCGAGCATGTCTTCGGCAGAGATATCTTCCAGGGCAGGGCCTTCCGCCTCTTTTTTCTTACGCGCAGCTTCCTCTTCCGCCAGGCGCTGTTTTTCCTTCAATTCTTCTTCCATGGCCTTCTTGACCGCATTAAGCACATCCTGACCAACGCCCATCATTTCGGTGATCAGGGCTTCCGCAACGTTGTTTTCAAAAAGATGCTTTACTTTCTCATTCTCGGGCTTGTCCGCCACCTTGTCGAGCAGTGCCTGTACCCGGGCACGCTCGGCCAGCTCCTTTTTGATCGTTTCCTTGACCTCTTTCAGCTGATCGTCGGTAATCTGCATCTTCTCGATGATGGTCGGCTCGGCGACCTCTTCCCCAAGCAACAAACGGATGCCGGCGTCACCGTCCAGACCTTTCGCTTTGGCCACCAGCAAGTCGAGTTTGGCCTCCTCCACAGCCCAGATCACTTCGCCGCGGCGGTCCGGATAACGCAGTTCCGGCCAAGTTCCGCCGATATTGTCCAAAAGCGAGGTGGTCGCCGCATAGGGGTCGGCAAGATCTTCCAGGGTAAACGCTGCGATAGCCGCATTGAGGTCTTTGAGCATGGGTTTGCCGACCGTACGCATTTTATCGATGGCCCAGCGCAACTGCATCAGGTTGCCGCCGTGCTTGGAGACATTGAATCCGTCACCGTCAAGCTCGCCGGCAACCTTCTGAATCGTCCCTTCAAGCTTGTCCGTCGATACGGCCTGGGAATCAAGGCCAAGGATCTTTTCTTCCATTGCCAGCCACAATGGCTGCTTGTTTTTCTGTTCACTTTTAGTCATGGGTCAATTTCCTTTCTTTATGGATCAATTTGGCAACAGCGCAGGGGGATCCCGCTGACAACCGGGTAAACCCTAACGGGCAACAATAAATTGAAAAGCAGGGACGGCATTGGTGGTGCGAGTGTATAGATTCGCACCTTGTGGCGTCAAGAAAAACCGGAGAACCATTGCCCCATGCGCGTTAAAGGCCATTTTCGGCGTCTCGGTGGCTTGGGCGGCCTCATCCCCAGGAGACCATACAATACCCCGGCATTGTCACGTTTTATGAGGGGGTTCTGACCGGGCACAGATAACAAGCCAAAACTGAACACCATCTCGCTTATTTGTATGAAATCACTACTTAAAATGCAGATGACGAAGCCACGTACAAAATTATTATACTAAAAAAATATTGACAGATACATAGCCGACTATGTATATGCATAGCCAGCTATGTATTTGGCGATTGGAGGATAACCTCAATATGGATAAAAACCTGTGCTACAAAGTGAACTATCTGGGACGACTTTTGTTATCGCAGCTTAATGATCAGACCAAGCCATTTGGTGTAACACAGGGGCAACTGCCGGTACTTTGCTGCCTGGATGAAAAGGAAGGTCAAACTCAGGCCGAGCTCTGTAAAAATATCCAGGTAGAGCAACCGACGATGGCAAACACCTTGCGACGAATGGAGCGAGATGGGCTGATTTATAGAATCAGCAGTGAACACGATAAACGTCAATCCCGTGTATATATCACTGATCAAACCCGGCATACCGTTGATATCCTGAAGGAGAAAAGCGATCAAGTCGTCGCACGGATGACTCGACATATGACAGAGGATGATATCAATACATTGAGCAGGCTTATTGACCTAGCCATACAGACGCTTGAACATGGAGAATAAGAATACCCAAGAAAGGGAGCAAATGAAAACTTTTGATGTGGTCATAATAGGAGGCGGTCCCGGCGGCATGGCGGCAGGGATAACGCTGAGCAAGACAGGCAAGTCTGTCGCACTTATCCAAGATGAGAAAGACAGCTTTGGAGGGATTTGTCTCAACCGTGGTTGCATGCCGACTAAATCATTACTCAAAGCCGCCGGAGCCTATCGCCATGCCAAAGAAAGCAATAAATATGGCCTTGATATGGTGTGCAAACAAGTCGATCTGCAGCGTCTTCTGGATGTGACCCACGGCGATCTGGAACAATTACGCGGGATGACGCATCAGATGATCTCTATGTCGAAAATTACAGCGTTTCGTGGCAAAGGTTCCTTTCTGTCCGACAAGGAAATTCAAGTTGCGCAAACAAACGGCAGCACCGAAACAGTGTGCGGCTCAACCATAATTATAGCAACCGGTTCGAAGCCGGTCGAGCTACCATTCGCTCCTTTCGATGGCCGCTATATACTATCTACCGACCATTTGCTCAAAAACACTGAATTGCCAGTCAACCTTCTGATTATCGGCGGTGGTGCCGTTGGCTGTGAGTTTGCGACCCTCTATAATACTTTCGGAAGCCGTGTCACCATTGTTGAAGCCATGGACACTCTTCTGCCACGCGAGGACAGAGAGGCTGGCCACGCGTTGCAATGCTCGTTTGACAAACAAGGGATCTTAGTCAAGACTCAAACAATAATTGAAAAGCTGATTGTGAATAACGGTAAGGTCACAGTCCACTACAAGGGAATCTCTACGACAGATACTGTTGATAAAGTTCTTGTTGGTGTCGGAAGGCGACCTAATATAGAAGAATTAAATCTGGATGCGGCCCAAATAGACACTGAAAATGGAACTTTAAAAGTTAACGATTGCCTCCAGACCAATGTTCCCCACATCTATTGTATCGGCGATGCTGCAGGCGGAATGATGCTAGCTCATGCTGCAGAGAAAGAGGGACAGCTATTAGCCAGAAACCTGATACAGGAAACCAGTCTTCCTCTTGATGAAACTGCGGTACCCCGCGTCGCATTTTCCCATCCAGAAGTGGCTGCAGTTGGGACTACAAAGGAGATCGATGGTATAAAAGCGTTCACCATGCCTCAGGTTCCCAACGGGCGGTCCATCGTTGATAAAGTGGCTCCAGCTTTTGTTAAGCTCTATGTCCGAGATGGATCGCTCGAAATCGCTGGGGCAATCATTATTGGTGAAGCTGCAACAGAGATGATCCATGAAATAGCGCTGGCGGTCGAAAACCGGTTAACCCTCGCGCAAATTGGAAAAACCGTTCATGCCCACCCAACGCACTCGAAAAATATTCTGCAGGCGGTTCATTATTTTAACTGATTCATTTCATGCTTTATGTTTGCGATGCCTGATCGTAGCAACCGCGCCCAAGAACACCATTGCAAGAATGATTAACAAGGCCGCCACGGCAGCGACAATCGGGCTCATTTGATCCCGAATACCGTCCCACATTTGTTTTGGCAATGTCGTCGAACGAGCCCCGCTGATAAAAAGGGCCGCTATGAGTTCGTCGAAACTGGCGATAAACGCGAAGATCCCTGCGATGAACAGCCCGGGCCGGATCAGCGGAAGGGTAATGTGAATGAACGTCCGGAGCCGCCCCGCCCCCAGGCTGTACCCAGCCCACACCAGACCCTGATCCATTCCTTGGATAGTGGTGGTCATGACGATGATGACAAAAGGGACGGCCAGGACGGTATGCGCCAGGATCAGGCCGGTGATGGTGCCGATGAGTTTGAGCTTGGCCATGAAGAAGTACATTGCCAGGGCATTGATGATCGCCGGCAGTATCAGGGGGCTAATGAACATCCCGTAGGCCGCCTGACGGGCACTTCCTCGAAGACGGGTGATGCCCATGGCGGCGAGTCCCCAGGGTGGTGGCCAGCAAACTCACCGGTGCGGCGACACGCAGGCTGTTCAAGGTGGCTCGCATCCAGGCACCGGAAGAAAAATAGGCGCCTAATAGCCCCAGGCCCATTGACTCCGGAGGGAAACGCAGCACCGAGTCGTTGGAGAAAGCAATGGGTAAAATGATCCCCAACGGAAAAATCAGGTAGAACGCCACCAAGGCGCAGAACCCCTTCAATGACCAGCCTCCCCAGGGGATATGACAAAGGAAGCGTGGCAGGAAGGAAGAAAAAGCACCCCATGCCTGGTGACTCCCCTGGAGCCATCGTTGCAGGATATTCTCAGCATGTTCCGACCATCGGGCAGCTACTCCACCTGCCATGGTTTCTCCGAGCTTGCCTATCATCCCACGTCGCTTTTTCACATGCGTCACGACAGGTTTGTTATTTGTGCCAAATAGCGATTCCAACCCCATGAACCGCAGGCAAAGGCTGAATAGCAGCAGTACCGTCACCAGCAGAATCACCCCCAGGGTGGCGGCAAACCCCCAGTCGTTCACGATCTCCATCTGCGATTCGATGCTCATGGCAACGACCGTATCCTTCGGCCCTCCCATCAGCGTGGGTGTCACGAAGGTACCGGCACCGACAATGAACGTCAGCAGGAACCCCACGGCAACCCCGGGCAGGGTGAGGGGGAAGAAGACCCGGCGCATGCGCTGCCAGGGCGAGGCGCCGAGCTGTCTGCAGCCCACAGCAGGCTGCGATCGATACCAAGCATGACGCTGTGCATCGGCAACACGGCATAAGGCAAAAGCACATAGGTCAGGCTGATATAGACCCCGCAACGGTTGTACATCAGTTCCAGGGGCGCCTCGGTGAGCCCGAGGCCCTGCAGCAGGTTGTTGATTACGCCAAACCGTCCTATAATAATCATCCATGAATAGGTTCTGACCAGAACCGAAATCCAGAAGGGGAGTGTCACGGCAGCCATGAGGAACGTACGCCAGAAAGGCCCGAAATACGTCATGCCATACGCAACCGGATATCCCAACAAAATGGCCGCAGCGGTCGTCCAGAAGCTGATTTCCAGGGTGTTCAGCAGGACCTTGAGATATACCGGCTGCTTCCACAGTGCCGTGTAGTGCGCAATGGTAAAGCCGGGGTCGAAGATGCTACGCAGCAACACCCCGCAAAGGGGTACAAGATAAAAAACAGTCAGGTATGCCGCCAGGGGCGCGGCGAGCAGAACCGCGCCCCAACGGCGGGTTGAGGCTTCCTTGGGGATGAAACGGTTGAGAAGATGATACATGACCGTTGCGCTATTGCATTTTCCAGGCTTCCCACCGCGCGGTCACGTCCTTGCCGTGCTCACGGTACCAGTCGCCGTTAATCACAACCGCGCTCTTCATGTTTTCCGGGTAGCTGGGCATTTGCCGCGCCAGGTCATCGGGGATATATTCGTAGGCCTTCAGGTTGGAGGGCCCGTAAAATGAGGCCTTGGCCAGTTCCGCCTGGCGTTTCGGGTCGGTTGAGAACTTGATGAATTTCATCGCCGCAGCCTTATGCCTGCAGCCTTTCAGAATCACCAGGTAGTCCAGGTCCACCACGGATCCGTTCCATTCGCATGCCACGGGCACCCCCTCCTTGGCGATGTCCAACATGCGGCCGGCGGCAAAGCTGCCCAGATCGGCCTCATGGGTTCGCATGACTTGCTGGGCGTGGCCGCCATTTTTCCAGAAGACCTTGATGAACGGCTTGAGTTGGTCCAGTTTTTTGAAGGCCCGGTCCACATCGATGGGGTAAATCTGGTTGGGCGGCACACCGTCGGCAAGCAGGGCGGCCTCGAGATTGGAGTAGGCGGTATATTTCATGGCCCGGGGACCGGGGAATTTCTCCACATCCCAAACATCGGCCCACGATTTGGGACCTTGGCCCTTGGGCCAGACATCGGTGCGGTAGCCGACATTGTGTGAGTAGTAAACCGTGGAAACACCGTAAGGCTGGATCCCGCCCTTGACAAAATCGTCCGCCGGGATGCCTTCAAGATCCAGTGGCTCGAAGATGCCGTCATGCGTTCCCAGGGAAAAGGCATTGATGGAGGGTTCCACCACATCCCATTCAATGTTGCCGCTTTCCACCTGGGCTTTCATTTTTGCGTAGTTGGGGAATGACACCATGATGACCTCGATGCCCGTCGCTTCGGTAAACGGTTTCGCGATGGCATTTTCAAGGGCTTTGTTGTAGGTGCCGCCATAGCTGCAGACGGTGATCGTTTCCGCGTGGCCCATTCCGGCGATTCCAAAAAGACACAGTGCAACAACAATCAGGATGCGTTTCATAAGAGAACTCCAGCTCCAATCATTATAGGGTTTATCGGTGGGAACATCGCGTTCCCGGAAATCACTCGTCAGGCGACAAACGTTGCGTCGCGGGGGCGCCATCCGAAGCAGATCGTCTCTCCTGTCCGGCTAAGCGGGCTGTCTCCCCGGTTGTGCATTTTCATGACGATCATCCCACCGTCGCCGGCAGTGTCGACGGTATCCGGCCGGATGTAGTATTTGATGCTGTCCCCCTGGTGGATGATATTTTCCAGGCGTCCTTTCAGTGCGCAGATATCAGTGGCGCTGCCGTTCACAAGAACGAGTTTCTCCGGACGAACCGACAGGTACCCTTTTTGGCCGGGCTGAAGCATTGAACAGGCGCGGGCTTCGGTGTCACCGCAGCCTTTCAGGTGCGCAACCATGCGGCTGCCATCAGTTTTGAGCGCAACGGACGGAAAAAGATTGGTTTCTCCGATGAATTCCGCCACGAAGCGGTTGGCCGGCATGTCATAGATCCGAGCGGAGCGATCAAACTGTTCGACGCGGCCATGGTTGATTACCGCGATACGGCTGGACAGGGTCAGGGCTTCCTGCTGGTCGTGAGTTACATAAAGGACGGTAATCCCCAGGCGCTGCTGCAGGTCCTTCAGTTCAAGCTGCATGTGTTCGCGCAGTTTTTTGTCCAGGGCGCTCAACGGCTCATCCATGAGCAGCACGGGCGGATTGAACACCATGGCCCGCGCCAAGGCCACCCGTTGCTTCTGTCCTCCCGAAAGCTGGTCCGGCATACGGTTCGACAACCCGTCCAGGCGGACGACACCAATGCTGTGATCGGCCATCCGGCGTCGTTTGCTCCGCAGAATCCCACGCATACGCAGGGGGAACTCGATGTTCTCACGGACGGTCATGTGAGGAAACAGGGCGTAATTTTGGAAAACCACGCCGATCCCGCGTCGGTATGGCGGCGTATGGGTAATGTCGTGCTTTCCGATGGAGATGGTACCGGCATCGGGCATCGCAAAGCCGGCCACCACCATGAGGAGGGTCGTCTTCCCCGAACCCGAAGGCCCCAACAGCGTGACAAATTCTCCCTGGTCAACATTCAAACTGACGCTGTCGAGGGCCATTACCGGGCCATAGTGTTTGGAAATGTCATGGATTCGGATATCGAGTGCACTCATGATTCGCCTTCACGGTACGCTTCGACCCGGCAGGGCATCCCGCGCAAGGATGCCGATCCCAGCTCTCGGCTCAATGGGCCGCTGGCATCGGTCAGCATGTTGAAGTTTGCCTGTTTCCATTCAAATCCCGCTGTTTCCCCTTTTTCCGGAAACCACCAACCATGGTCCGCCACGGCCACCCGCGGATCCACGCGCTGATCCGCGACCACCTTCTGGCAGATGAAACCGCTGGCAGTGGTGATCTTGGTAAGATCCCCGTTGGCCAACCCGAGCGATCGGGCCGTGTCCGGGTGCAAGCGTACGATGGGATCCGGGTGCGCCCGGCGAAGCGAGCGGACCTGGCGGCCGCAGGAGTGATAAAACACTGCGGATTTCCGGCTGGTCAGTACCAGGGGAAAGTCGTTGTCGGTCGGTGGGGGCGCCTGGTAGGTCGGCAGGGGATCGAAGCCCCATTCGGCGAGTTTGTCCGAATACAATTCAACCTTCCCCGATGGGGTCGGAAATCCCGCTGATTCATGGGCGTGGGGTTGGCCATCCCCATAGACGACGCCCTTGCCGCGAAATTCATCGAAGGTCATGCCGGCCGGCTCGAGATAAAAATCAAGAAACCGATCCATGTTTTCAAAGGCCAGCTCGCTTCGGCCAAAACGGCGGGAGAGGTCGTTGCAGATCTCTCCCTCGCCACGGCATTCCCCGGGATGCGCGGCACGCTGCTGGATGAAAGCCGCCGGCCAATGCCATGGTTGCTCCACGCTGTCGTGTTCCAGGTAGAAGGCTGCCGGCAGCACAATGTCTGCCAGGGCGGTGGTGGGGGTCATGAAATGGTCCGTGGCGGCAAAGAAGTCAAGCTTGCCGAGGGCGTCGGCCATCATGGGGGCATCGGCACTGGTGCACAACAGGTTGCCGCCTTGCAGGTAGATCGCCCGTACCGGATAGGGATCGTCATTCAAGATGGCCTTGGCCACAAGGTTATGGGGTGCGTAGGCAAAATCCGGCAGGAGCCCGGCTTTGACACCCAGCCGTAAACGGGACATGGACTCGGGCAACAGATCCGGACGGACAAACTTGCTGGATCGGCGATTGAGTTCACCCCGATCGGACCACCTGATATCCGATCCGGGAATGCCCAGGTTGCCGGTCAATGCGCGGAGGATACAAATCGCCCGGCAGGATTGATAATTGTTGGGACCGGATTCCAGGGCGTTGCCCCAGAGAATACAACCGGGCCGAACCGTGGCATACAATCGCGCAGCCCGGCGAATATCGTCGGCCGGCACCCAGGTCAGGGACTGGACCGATCGGGTGTATACGGTTCCAGGTGATTGCACAACCGCCTGAACCCGACAGTCCACTTCCGGATAAAGGACTGGTCTTCGAGCCCCTCCTCGATGATGATCCTGGCCAGCCCCAATGCCAGCGCACCATCGGATCCTGGCCGCGGCCGTAGCTGCAGATCGGCCTTTTCATCGGTTGCATAGGGATCGATGCTCAACAGGCGGGCGCCGGCGGCCATCGCTTGCGATAGCTCCCGATACATCGACGGATGCGTTTTCCTGGGATTGAACCCCCATAACACGATGCAGCAGGGAGGATGGGCCATGTCCGGATAGGCCATGAAGCCGTAGGTGTGCTTGGATGCCAGCGAACAGGGCGAATAGCAGATGGACGATGTCGTGGAGACATTAGGCGTTCCGAAAATATTGGCCAGGCGGCTCAAGTGGTCGTCGCTGGTTCCTTTGGATCCGCCACGCATGAAAACAACCGACTGGGGGCCATGCCTATCGCGGGCACGGTTGAGCCCCCGAACAATTTCATCCAAGGCGACATCCCAGGTGATGCGTTCCCACCGTCCGCTCCCTCGAGGGCCGGAGCGCTTGAGCGGGTAACGGAGGCGATCCGGGTGATTCAGTAATTCCAGTGCGGATCGCCCGCGGGGGCAGAGGGCGCCTTTGCTCAACGGATGTTCCGGATCACCGGTAACACTGATCGGACGCCCCTTTTCAACCCGCACAAGCACACCGCATCCATTGTAACAAAGGCGGCAGGTACTTTTGATAACGGCGGTCTGACGCCCGTCGATTTTCGATGGCAACGGCTGGAACGGGTCCATGACATGTTCCTGATGGAGGAAGAAAGATCTCTATGAAGATAGAACTAACAGTAATTATTGAATATCTATACAAGTGTCAAATCGATAGATTTAATTTGGGGGCGTGTGGGAATAGAGTCAATAAATAACAGCCAATGCAGCGGGATGGCGTTGGATCGATAAAAAGGTTGGCCATGGGGAAGGGGAAATTGTATGTGTTGACCATGACAATCAGTTCCGGCTTCCGTAATTTGAATACGGGGGTGCGGCTCTGTCATGACGGCACGATTACATTCTGTGCGCCTAAAAAAGGCACACAAAGGGCAATCTTGGCTATTTTTTACCCGGTTCGGAAAAACCGCTTGACCGGGTATAAAGGGGCGTGATAGTAGACTTTTCGCAATTCGGCCGGCGTAGCTCAGCTGGTAGAGCAGCTGATTCGTAATCAGCAGGTCCGCGGTTCGAGTCCGCGCGCCGGCTCCATGGCCTGTCACGGGTTCCCTCGTTAGCCTCGCGGGAACCCGTTTTTTATTTCCGGTACCCGAAGGGGCTTCCGGTGCGGCAGATATCCGCCAACGGGCCGCCTTTTTAACGCAACCCGCATCGCTTTGACAACCGCCGTTTACGATTGGCGGCATCTCCCCGCCCATCCGGCACCGGATTTTCGACTCGATCAAGGAGTGATCTTTTATGCAGCTTTCCCCCCAGCAACAGGCCGCCGTCGAGCATACCGGTTCACCGGCCCTGGTGGTCGCCGGCGCCGGATCCGGCAAGACCCGTACCCTGACGGCCAAATTCGCCCACCTGGTGACTTCGGGAATGCCGCCGGAACGGATTCTGGCGATCACCTTCACCAACAAGGCGGCCGACGAGATGAAGGGGCGCCTGTTGCGCATGACCGGCATGGGACGGATGCGTTTTCCCTGGGTGCGGACCTACCACTCCGCCTGCTTGCAGATTTTGAAGGAGCACTGCCCGCTTTTGGGCTACCACACCCCTTTGCAGATCTTCACCCCCTACCACCAGCAGAAGACCATCAAGGATGTTCTGATCGGGCTCAATTTTGACAAGAAACATGCCATGGGGGTTTTGGGTCAGATATCCAATGCCAAGAACAGCGGCCATCCGGGAGCCTATTTCGACAAACACCCGCGCCAGGGCAACATTCGCCTGATCGACATCTTTGAGCGGTACGAGAGCGTGCTCAAGGCGGCCAACGCGGTCGATTTTGACAATATCCTGCTGCTCACCCGCAATCTCCTGCGCGACCACGCCGACGTGCGCCAGCGCTATCAGGACTGGTTCCAGTATATTTTGTGCGACGAGTACCAGGATACCAACGACCTCAACGAGGAGATCACCGCCTTGCTGCTCAAGGATGGCAACATCTTTGCCGTGGGCGACGACTGGCAGTCGATTTACTCGTTCCGCATGAGCAATGTGGGGCATTTTCTGTCCTTCAAGAAAAATACAAGGGCGCCCGGATTTTCCGCCTGGAGCAGAATTACCGCAGTGCCGACGAAATCGTCCAATTGGGCAACCATGTGATCGGGCACAATGAAAACCGCATGGACAAGGCCTGCTATTCGGACAAGCAGGGCGGGGTCGTGGAGACCCATGAATTCGTCACTGACCAGGAAGAGGCGCATTGGGTGGTCGATAAGGTCCGCGGCCTGTTGCGCATGAAGGTGCCCCTTGAAAAAATGGCCGTGCTCTACCGGACCAAGTTCTGCTCCCTGCCTTTTGAACAGGCCTTCCGTCGGGCCGACCTGCCGTATCACATGATGGGCGGCAAGGGGTTTTTCGAGCGCATGGAGATCATGGACCTGAATTGTTATATCACCGCCGCGGTCTTCGATAAAGACGATACCGCCTTCGAACGGGTCCTCAACACCCCCAAGCGGGGCATCGGACCGGGGACGGTCAAGAAAATCGCCCAGATGCGTGTTGGTGCGATGAGCCTTCAGGACGCCGCCCGACAGGCGGTCGCCGACCGGGTCCTCAGCAAGAAACTCTATACGTCCTTAAGCAGCCTGTTGGCCCTTCTGGACGAGATTCGGGATTTAAGGCCCGATGAAGCCATCAAGCGGACCCTCGCGCGAACCGGCTACATGGATTTTCTGGAAAACTATACCCGTTCCCATTCCATGGACCTGACGGCCCGCCAGGAGAATATCGAGCAGTTGATCCACGCCGCTGCCCAGAAGGAGACCATCGCCGAGTACCTCGAAGAGGCGGCCCTGGTGCGCGAAGACAAGGAGGACGACGAGGAACAAACTCACGGGATCAACCTCTCCACCGTCCACGCGGCCAAGGGCTCGAATTCCATACGGTCTTCATCGTCGGTTGCGAGGAGCAGCTCTTTCCCCATTGGCGGTCCATGGAGCGCGCCGAGGACCTCGAGGAGGAGCGGCGGCTCATGTACGTGGCCGTGACCCGGGCGGAACGGTGCCTGTACATCACCTCGGCCAATTTCCGCAAAGGGCAGTTCAACCCCCGCAGCCGTTTTCTTGAAGAGATCGATGGAGTTCTGGCGGACCGCTGAGGCGCGGCGTCTCGCCGCGCATACATTCGGGGCGACGCCGATCATGGGCTTTTCCCGCTAATGCGCTTGACAGGAACCGGTCTTGCGTATATTTTTAATAGCTGTATGATTTTATTGAACAAAGCCGATTTTTGGTTTCGTCAACCTCCCGGGGCTCATCCCCCGATCCGGAAATATGGAAGCAGCAGCCCATGAACTGTATTGATGCGGTCGAGGGGACGGCAAAAACGGTATTGACGCGGTTCGTTGAACTTTCCGCCGAATACCGGATGGATGTCAGTGAATATATCCGCAATGTGAAAACGGTTATCGAGGGCGCGGCCCTGTTCTTGAAAACCAATCCCGAAGTCAGCGATACCCCGGACATCCTGCGGGATGTGCTGTACGATCATGCCAAGGCGCAATGGCTGGCCCGTTTGGCAAAAGCCGGTGAGCAGGAGCAAGCCTCGGATGCCGCTCCCGATCTGGAATACCAGGCGTATTGCTATGATCACGTCTACACCCGGGGGGAGTACCCGCGCTGACCCGGGGGGATGACATCGACACCCTTGGGGAACAGAGAATCAAAGGAGTAATCCCATGGCCGAGAGGGACGAAGAAGCGTTGAAGTCGGAAATCGACGAAATCATGAACCGGGTCAAGACGATTATGGAGAACGTCGCCAAGGTCATGCCCCAGGAAGAAAACGGGCCGGATGACACCCCGGTGACACCACCGGGTCCATAATTCCCCGCAAATCCATCGAGACAATCGGCAACCCATTCACTCAGGAGGCGCAATGGCATTGACCAAAAACGATATCGTCGCGAAGGTGAACGATCTGGGGTTTACCAAGAAAAAATCCATTGATACGGTTGAATCCCTGCTCGAGATTATCAAGTCGAACCTTGAGCAGGGCGACGACGTACTGGTGTCCGGCTTTGGTAAATTCTGCGTAAAGGCCAAAAAGAAACGCCGGGGTAGAAATCCGGCCACCGGCTCCGACCTGATCCTGCGTGAGCGCCGTGTCGTCACCTTTAAATGTTCGGGGAAATTGCGCAACAAGATCAACGCTGAGTAAATCCGGTGGGCCGACGGCGGCGGTTCTCTCGCTGATAGAGGATGGCCGTTTTTCCGGCTTTCGCCTGATCCGCGGCGGCGTATCTAGGCCTTCGGCCGACCCAGTTTGTCAAGAAAGGTTTTATGCCGTAAGCGGCTCAAATCCTGATTTTCTTCAACCAAATAGTAAACCGGCTGGTTGTTTTCATCATAGCACGCGTACAGCGCCGTATAACCGTCCGGATCGGTCACGGTCTTGACGCGATGGACATCATTGTCGAAGCGCTCACAAACTTCCTCCCAAGACGACGGCGTTGCGTCTGCCATTTTTTCGATCGACTGGTCGGTTTCAATGAAATTGACCTGAAGGGCTTGCATGGCACCTCCGTCGGTTCCGCGTGGGGTTGTCCTTTTGCCGCTTGACCGTGCCCCACTGTTAAGGGTTTAAGATAAAATCGGTGATGTAGGGATTCTCCTGCTTCTCACGCGCCAGCGTGCTGGTCGGGGTTGTTCCATAATCATGGCCTGGCCAAATCACGGTTGTATCGGGGAGGGGCAAGAGGCGCGTCTCGATACTGTGAATCAGTTGATCCAGACTGCCTCCCTCGAGGTCGGTGCGTCCCGCATCGCCGACAAAAAGGGTATCCCCGGTAAAGAGCTGCCCATCCACCAAAAAACAACATCCACCCGGCGTATGGCCGGGGGTATGTAGCACCTCAAGGGGGGTCGCACCCAGGCGAAGGATCTGCCCGTCATTGAGCGGCCGATCGGCGATGGTATCCACGGTCAGCCCGGTTTGTTGCTCCAAAAGGCGGATTCCCGGATCGTCGGCGAACAGGCCGCTGTCCGCCGCATGCATGTATACGGGGATGTCCAGGGCCCGCCGCAGTGCGGCATTGGCCAGGAGGTGGTCCGGGTGGCCGTGTGTATTGAGAATGCGACTGGCAACGGCCCCCTGCGCATCGAGGGTATCGATAATCGTTTGGGGATCCGCCGCCGGGTCGATGATGATGGCTTGGCCCCGCTGATGGCAAATGACGATGTACGTGTTGACCTGAAAGGGTCCCAGGGGCAGGCGGATGATCGTGACGGCGGCCATGGGCGGTCTTTTCCTTGTGGCTGTGATAATCAATGGCCAAACGTTATCCGCTTCGGCGAAAAGTGTCAATCGGCGGTCGTGCACAAAGGCCTGTTCCCATTGCGTGAACCCGTCAAGTTGTAATTTTGCCGGCCGAAAGATATAATGGTTTTTTAGAAGCCCATTTTATTTACGGAAGAAAGTGACTGTGAAATGAATACCATCGCACACCGACGCCAGTATCCCCGTTATGCGACTGTGTTCAGCACCAAATATACCGTCAAAGAAGGAACGTTTCGGGATCTGATCCGGGATATCGGTGCCGGGGGGCTTTTTATCAACACGCGTCGAAAAATCGAAATGGGGCGGAAAATCAACATCCAGATTCCGGTATTTGCTTTCGGAAAACGACTCAGTGTCATGGGCACCGTCATTCGCTGTGAAAATGACGGATTCGCCGTGAAGTTCAGGGAAGCGATCGCCCTTGGGGTTTTCCAGGAGGGACGCTTCCCGGGAAGCGTCGACCCGCTCGACCGGTCGGTCCTGAAGATAGACAAAAGCGTCTTTTCCTAGGCGCTGATCCGTTACGGATCATTGGACGCAACGGCCGATGGAGCCGGGCGCGCATTTTTTTCCGTTGGTCCAGACGGCATCCACCAGGTAGGCATCGGTCCAGATGGCCTCACGGATGTCCGCCCCCACCAGATTCGTTCCCGCCAGGTTGGCGCCGGAGAGATCGGCGCGGTTCAAGTGGGCCTGTTTCAGATTGGCACCGGAAAGGTCGGCCGCGTTCAGCCGGGCGCCGGAAAGGTCAGCCGCCTGCAGGATCGTCCGTCTCAGATCGGCGTTTGCCATCAGGGTGTCCGTGAGAATGGCATGGACCATCAGTGCCCCCCTGAGGTAGGCGCCGGAGAGATCGCTACCATTGAGATCTGCTTCGGTCAGATCCGCTTCCATCAGGTGGCTTGCCTGAAAATCGGCCTGCCGGGCCACGGCGCGGGTCAGGTCCGCACGGGCCAGGTC
>NZ_BBCC01000156.1 GCF_001311845.1 Desulfosarcina cetonica JCM 12296
CATCGGTGCGGACGCCCGTGGATCCAATTGTTCACCGGCGGTTCCACCGGTGCGCCGCGCAGCTGGCCCAAGACCGTCCGCAACCTGATGGCCGAAACCCGCAACATCGTGACCACCTATGGAATCGATGCCAACGACTGCATCGTTTCCACGGCCTCGCCGCTGCACATCTACGGGCTGCTTTACGGCATCCTCGCCGCCCTGGTCACATCGGCCAGCATCGCCGCCGGCACCCCTTCTTTCCCGGCCGAAATCGAAGACAGTGTCCTGGCGCACCAGGCCACGGTGCTGATCAGCCTGCCGGCCCACTACCGTGCCTTGAAGGGCCATGCCGGCAGGCAGTTTCCCCTGCGCATGGCCTTCTCCTCGGCGGGCATGCTGGACCAGGCCGATGCCGAAGCCTTCGGGACCTTCCACCAGGTGGGCATCAACGAGGTCTACGGTTCCACCGAAACCGGCGGCGTGGCCGCGCGCAATCGCTTCCGGGGCGAAACCGACTTCACCACCTTCCGGCCGGTGACGGTCAAGCGGGTCGATGAAAATCTTTGGGTACGCTCGGCATTTCTCTCACCCAACCTCCCCCTAGACGATACCGGTTTCTACCAAATCGGCGACCGTGCCGTCTTCACCGGTCCGGACCGCTTCATGCTCACCGGCCGCTCGGACAGCGTGGTCAAGGTCGGCGGCAAGCGCGTGGATCTGGCCGAGGTACGCGACCGCCTGATGCAGCATCCCCAGGTCAGTGAAGCGCTGGTCACGGCCCTGCCCGTCGGCCGGTCCCGGGAAACCTGATCGTGGCCGTGGTCGAGGGTGCCGCCGATGTGGAAAGCCTCAACACCCTGACGGCCGCATCCCTGGAACCTTATGCCCGCCCCCGGCGGATCAAGGTTGTCGATCGCATACCGGTCACCGCTGCCGGCAAGTACGATCGCCGGCAGATCGAGGCCTACTTCAAGGAATCCTGAACCCGTCAATGCCATGGGATACATCTACGAAACCCCGATGAAAGTCGCCTTCCACGACCTGGACCCGCTCCAGGTCGTCTGGCACGGCAATTACCTGAAGTATTTTGACGTGGCCCGCTTCGGTCTTTTCGCCGATGCCGGCATCGACCTGTACGACTACATGATCAGCAAAGAAGTGGTCTTTCCGGTCACCCGCTCGGCGATCAAGCACATCTCCCCCTTGCGTCATTTCGACGATTTCATCTGCCGGGCCGAGGTCATCGAGGCGCGCTACAAGATCGCCATGACCTTCACCATCCGCCTGGCCAAGGATGACACGCTCTGCGCACGGGGCAGCAGCGAGCAGCTGGCCGTGCGCCTGCCGAAGATGGAGATGGAGTTCGAAATTCCCCCGGAAATCTCCCGGGCCCTGGGGTTTTAGTCCATGGCGCCGTTGCCGCGCATTGACCAAGCCCTTTGCCATGGCTACGAGCGCCTGGCCGCCTGGGCCGATCTCTTGGATCGCATCAACGTCTTTCCCGTGGCCGACGCCGATACGGGCACCAACCTCAAGATCAGCCTGGCGCCCCTGCGTCAGCCGGCGTCATCCATTGTCCAGCAACGCGAAAACCTGTTGCGGGCGGCCACGGGCAATTCCGGCAACATCGCCTGCGCCTTTTTGGGAGAGCTGATCGGTACCCGCCAACCCGACGAACTGGCACAGCGGATTCCGAATGCCCGGGACAGGGCCCGCCGGGCCGTGATCGATCCCCAGCCGGGCACCATGCTGACCCTCTTCGATACCCTGGCCGATTCCATCGATGGCAGTGGCTGGCCGGCCGATCAACGGCAATGGACGGCCATGACCCGGCAGTTGGAAACCGCCGTGGCCGCCACCACCGCCATGTTGCCCGATCTGGCCCAGGCCGGGGTGGTCGATGCCGGCGCCTGGGCATGTTCATTTTTCTCGAAGGCCTTTTGGCATTCATTTTCGCGCCATCCCACCCCTTGCGCCCGGTAACCGAGATTTTTACCACGGGTCTTTCCATCGATGCGCGCTACGCGCCGGCCCTTCAGGCGGATGACTACTGCGTCAACACCTTGCTGCACGCAGCGGCGGACTTGCAGACCGTCCAGCAAAACCTGCGCGACTGCGGCAGCAGCATCGTGTTGAGCGGCCGGGCCGACCGCATCAAGGTTCACCTGCACACCCCCGATCGCGACCGGCTGCGGAGACGCCTTACGGAGCTGGGCACGGTGACCGAATGGTGCGAGGAACACCTCACGGTGCCGACAGAAACATCAAACGCGGCCGGCCCGATCCACATCATGACCGATGCCGCCGGTTCACTGACACGCGAGGATGCCCGGCAGCTGGGCGTCACCCTTTTGAGCAGCTATCTGACCATCGGCGATCGGGTGGTACCGGAAACCTTGCTTGATCCGACCGACCTCTACGCCGCCATGGCTGCCGGTATCCGCGTCACCACGGCCCAAGCCTCGGTCTTCGAACGCCGGCAATCCTACCAGAGCGTTATCCAACGATTCGACCGGGTGCTCTACCTGTGCGTCGGCGCGGTGTACACGGGCAATTATCAGACGGCCACCCGCTGGCAAGCGGAAAACGACGCTCCCCAACGCCTGACGATCATCGATACGGGGTCGGCCTCCGGTCGCCTGGGCATCGCCGCCATGGCCACGGCACGCTTCGCCCGCACGGCGGACAACGCCGGGGATGTCGAAACCTTTGCCCGAACGGCGGTGACCAACAGCCGCGAGCTGGTTTTTCTCGACACGCTGAAATATCTGGCCGCCGGCGGTCGCATTTCCAAAACCAAGGGATTTTTCGGCGATCTTCTCCATCTCAAGCCGATTATCTCGCCCGAGCCGGAAGCGCCGCCAAGGTGGGGGTGGTGAGAAGTCGAGAAGAGCAGTTGGCGTTTGCCCTGCAGCGCCTCTCCCGCGACCTGGGCAAAGACACCGAAGCCATAATCCTGGTGCAATACACGAACAACCGCCCGTGGGTCGAAACCATCGTGGTGCCGGCGATGGCATCCCGTTACCCGGCGGCGGAAATCCTCCTGCAGCCGATTTCATTGACCTCCGGGGCGCACATGGGGCCGGGGACCTGGGCCGTGGCTTATCTGCCGCTATAGCGCCCAGGTGGTACAGCTTGGCCGCCTTACTTTTTTCGATTATGCGGACCCGCAGAGACTACTTTTTCACGTGGCAAGTGATTCCAGCCGATTCAGCCAGTCCCTAAAATGCGGACATTCCCCACGGATTGCCGCAAGTCCAATTTCAAGGGCCGCCAAGGTTCCCAGCAGCGGTTTTTCGTATCCTGGAATCAACTGCAGGACCCGTTTGGAGGGCGCTGTCTCAGGAGAGTCGTTGATTTCCTCCGGCGAGGCGAATTGATCACGGATGTTTTGCAGTGCCGATGCCAAATCCGGCCGGCCGATACCGGCTGCGAAACGCCGGCAATCGCTGAAGAGCATCCCCTCGAACTCGTGCATCATGACGAAAGGGATGAAACGATCCGGATTGAAACTCTCGCCCATGGCAGTGTGAATATCTTCCTTCAGACAATTTTCAATCGTCTCGGCCTTTTCGGCAAATGGCAATTTCCCAGCCATTTCGCGTCCAGGCCATGCCCTTGCACCGGATTGTGGAAGTGCATAGTAGTCAACCATGGTCGTGGCAATACAACCCGTATCTTCCCGCAAGTGAGTGATAATGTCCCTGCGCACAGCGGCCCAAGCGCGAATGCCGCCTCTGCGACTGCGCTGCCGGGCATTACCTACGATACGCGCGCTGACCATTGTAAAGCCTTGGCCATAAAGATGAGCGCTCAAGACTTCATTGACAAAAGCTTCCTCGGTTTCTCCCTCTACATGAATAAGCAGCCTGGCCATGGATTTACTCCGCTCCCGGACGGCCGCCCAACTCATTTTTCTCCCATAACTGCCCCAGGCTGTACTCTTCGAGCCATCGGGCCAGTTTTCTGGAATCGAGCCGGGTCAGCACGGTCGCACCTTTTACACGATCCGCCACAAGAACGTCTTCGGGTTCGAAATGATCCAGCAACAGGGATGATTGGGTGGACAAGATCACCTGGGTTTCACGGGAGGCCTGCTTGACCAGTGATGCCAGCAGGGTGATGGCCTGGGGATGCAATCCGAGTTCCGGTTCGTCGACCAGGATCACTGATGGTAGGAAGGACTTGGGTTGCAGGAACAGGGTTGTCAGAGCGATGAAACGCAAGGTCCCATCGGAAAGGCTGGATGCGCCGAAATACTGATCTGAGTTTTTATGCCGCCATTCCAGCCGGATCGTTTCTTCGTTCAGCCGATCGGGATTAAGCTGAAAATCATCGAAAAATGGTGCCACTCGCTGGATGGTACGACGAATCAAATTGTATTCGGTCATATGCTTTTTGGAAAGCAGATATAGAAAAGCTGGAAGATTGGACCCGTCCGGGCGTAGAAATGCATTGTCGTGAAGCTGGGCTGTTTTTCTTAGGGGTGAAGAAGCGCTGGTATCGTGAACATGATACAAACGCCAGCGGCCTAAACGCGTTCTGACCCAACCAGGGATTCTTTTTACATGAGAATCACTTATTCCGGCCTCAAGGCCGCTCTTCCTGTTGCGCAGCGATTCCCTAAGCGCCCGCTGGTAGCTTTTTTCCCAGTATCGCACGGATTCATCAGCAGGGTAGAGGCTATCATCATTTGTGGCTTCAAGAACCAGCTCATACTGATTGACTTCATTTTGAAAGGATACCTTCAGTTCAATTTTTCGAGTCGTTTTAGAGCCGAAATGCAAAACCTGTTCGGCGCCACCCGCTTTTCGCACATAATCATTAAGTCTGCCTTCCCGGATGGCATGCAGAAAAAAAAACACACCGATAAAATTGGATTTTCCCGACCCATTGGGTCCGATGATGAGGTTTATGGGTCCCAGTGACAATTTTTCAACGGAAGCGATGCTTTTAAACCCTTTTATGGTGATGAAATCAAGCTCCGGCTTTGCCATTTGTTTGAATCCCTCTTATGGATCTTATCACTTGCGCTTCGGATTTTTTTGAACATATTAATGGAACCAGTGGGTTAAAGCAAGGTCAAGTCAGCTTGCATTTTTATAAGGCAAAAAGCGAATGCACCACCTGAATACAGTACTGGCGTTTATCACCCATCACCCGGCGCTGGCCTATGGCGCCGTTTTCCTGATCTCCCTTTCCGAATCCCTTGCCATCGTGGGATTGATCGTTCCCGGAACCGTGATCATGTTCGGCGTCGGTGCGGTCGTGGCCACCGGCCATTTAGCCCTCAAACCGGTCTTGTTGCTGGCCGCGGCCGGCGCCATTGCCGGCGATGGCATCAGTTACTGGCTGGGCCATCATTATCATGAAGATTTGCGACGGATGTGGCCGTTCTCCCGTTATCCCGGCATGCTGCAAATGGGTGCGGCCTTTTTTAAACGGCATGGGGGCAAGAGCGTTCTTTTCGGGCGCTTCGTGGGGCCGGTCCGCCCGGTGATTCCCGTGGTGGCCGGCATGCTGGGCATGCAACCGCTGCAATTCGCCATCGTCAACGTGCTTTCGGCCGTCGGCTGGGCGCTGGCCTATGTTTTGCCGGGCGTTTTTTTCGGGACCTCGCTGGCGGTGGCCGGAGCGGTCAGCACACGCCTGGCCGTGCTTGTTTTTATTCTTCTGGCGAGCATCTGGGGCTTTGTTTGGTTCATCCGCAAACTGGCATCTCTTCTCGAACATCAAGGGCCGATCTGGATCGCCGAACTGCACGCCTGGACAACGCAGGACAGACCCGTCCATTGGCTTGCGCGGCCATTAAAAAACGCCCTTTCGATCATTTTTCTTCGTCAACAAAGCGAAGCGCTATTCTTTCTTTTTTTAGTTCTCACGCTGTTCATGGCAGGCTGGGGATTCTTGGGTGTCCTGCAGGATGTTCTCGCCAAGGATCCACTCGTCATGGCAGATCAGGCCGTCTACCACTATTTTCAATCCCTGAGAACGCCGTGGGCGGATCGTATTTTCGTAACCGTAACGGAACTCGGAGATTCTTTTGTCAATATTTGCCTGGCCGCTGCTGTTCTGCTCGTCCTCCTTGGCAAGCGTTGCTACCGCACCGCTGTTTTCTGGGCAGCCACCCTGGTGGGCGGTCTTCTTGGTGTTCAACTGCTCAAATGGATGATTCATTTGCCGCGGCCGGTCGCCATTTACCAAGGGGCCTCGGCCTATGGGTTTCCCAGCGGGCATGCCACCATGAGTGTCATCCTCTACGGATTCCTCGCCATTCTGCTCGCCAGGAAATTGCCCGGTGTGTGGCGATGGGGGCTATTTTCCAGCGTAATTGTCATCTCCTTTGTCATCGGGCTATCCCGTCTTTACCTTGGTGCCCACTGGCTCTCCGATATCTTGGGCGGACTTCTGATCGGCACCAGTTGGGCGGCCTTGCTGGGCATCGCCTATCTCCACGGATCCGCTGAAATTGTTCCCCGGCGATGGATAGGGATGGTGGTTATCATCACCATTGGGCTGGCCGGCAGCTGGCATGTGGCCCAGCGCCACGCGAAAGACATGGTTTTTTACGCCCCCCGGAGCAAGGTCCAATTCATGTCCCTGGCAGACTGGCGGTCCGATGCCTGGCGAAACCTTCCGGCCTGGCGGATTGACATGGCCGGTGAGCGGGAGCAACCTCTCACCCTTCAGTGGCACGGACCGGTCGACAGACTGGCTGCCGATCTGTTGAAAAAGGGATGGCGCCATGCACCGCCGCTAAGCGTGGCCAACTTCCTGGGGTTGTTCTCTCCGGACACACCCGTTGAAAACCTATTATCCCTGCCACGGCTCCACGACGGCCGGGCGGAGCGCCTGCAACTGATCTACACAACCCAGGATAAACGCCTGGTGCTTCGCTTGTGGTCGTCAGATGTTGCCATCACGGGGGATGATCTTCCCGTTTTTGTTGGTACCATCGCGGAACAACGCCGCCAGCAAGTGGCGGATTTGGTCACCATCGTAAGCGACAGTGGCGAGTATGACCGATCATTAGATGCCATTGCGCAGGTGCTTGGCGATGGCTTCGACGTGAGGCGGGTCCACCGTAAGGGTCATGAGATCCAGGCTGAAAACGAATTGCATCACTTGCACTGGCATGGCGATGTGCTCCTGGTGTCGCCGAAGAAGAGGTAAGCGAAATAACCACCGCCATGAAAAAGAGGTTCGGACAGATATCTGCCGGGGTATGGGTTCTTGGTTTCGTCAGCATGCTGATGGACATCTCGTCGGAAATGATCCATGGTTTGCTGCCACTGTTCATGGTGACGACACTGGGCGCCAGCCTGTTGCCGTCGGGATCATCGAGGGGCTGGCGGAATCGACGGCTTGATCGTCAAGCTGTTCTCCGGCGTGTTGAGCGATTATCTCGGAAGGCGCAAGGGGCTGGCCGTTTTGGGATATGGGCTGAGTACCTTGACCAAACCCCTGTTTGCGATCGCCTCCAGCATCGGCCTTGTGTTCACCGCCCGCATGCTGGATCGATTGGGCAAGGGCGTTCGCGGTGCGCCTCGCGATGCGCTGGTTGCGGATCTGACGCCGGAACACCTGCGAGGCGCCGCCTTCGGCCTGAGGCAGTCCATGGATTCCGCCGGTGCATTGATCGGCCCGCTGTTGGCGACCGGCCTGATGCTTCTGTGGGCCAATCAGATCCGGGCCGTATTCTGGGTCGCCGTCATTCCAGGTGCAATCGCGGTCGTCTTGCTCTTTTGCGGCATCCAGGAGCCCGGATGTCAGGGTGGCGGGAAGCTGGCCCGTCCAATCCAATTCACGCATCTGAAGCATCTTGAACGGCGATACTGGTGGATTGTCGGTATCGGTGCAGTGATCACACTGGCGCGGTTCAGTGAAGCATTCTTGGTCTTGCGCGCCCGGCAAAATCACTTCCCGCTCGCGTTCGTGCCGCTGGTGATGGTCGCCATGAACCTTTTCTACAGCCTGACGGCATACCCTTTCGGTAAGCTTTCGGACCGTCTTGGCCATCGCCTGCTGCTGGTAACGGGACTCATTGTTCTCATCGTGGCCAACCTTTTCCTGGCAATCGATGATCTCTGGGCCACAACGCTATCTGGCGTTGCATTGTGGGGCGTGCATATGGGCATGACCCAAGGCTTGCTCGCCAGCATGGTCGCCAATGCCGCACCGCCAGCGTTGCGTGGGACGGCCTTCGGGATCTTCAATCTGGTTAGTGGGCTTGCCATGCTGCTGGCGAGCATCTTGGCAGGATTGTTATGGGAATGGCTGGGTGCGGCCTATACCTTCTACGCGGGCGCACTCTTTTGCACATTGGCGATAGCCGGTTTGGCGGCGTCATCCCGTTAGCGTATTTTCGTGCATCTTCCCTATCGCGCATCCATCGCTGGTCTCCCTTTCCAAATGAAACCCTAATTCAATTCTCATCAAACATTCATCTGGATCCCATATTCGATGCGACTGGTAACCCCGCCCATCAGCTGCCGGGTTGCTGTTGCTTTCATGCCACAAACAGGCCGTGCCGGCTGCACGTGCAAGCCGGCCGAACAAGCGTATCAACCTCAGAATAAGGAGCTGTTCAGATGAAACGGACCAGGAGAAATCCCTGCTGGCACCGCGTCGTGGTTGCCGTGATCGCCCTGTGCATGACGGCATGGGGCGCAACACCGGCCTTGGCCGGCCGCCATGGCGCCGAAAAAAAATGTGCTGGCAAACTGGAAAAAACCGTGGCGGTTCAGATTCTATCGATCAACGACTTCCACGGTCAAATCACTGAAGGCCGCTATGTAAGCGGACGCCCGGTGGGCAGTGCGCCGGTCCTGGCGGCATACCTCAAAGCGGCTGAAGCGGCGTTTGACGGTGAGACCTTCATCGTGCATGCCGGAGATCTGGTGGGCGCCTCCGTGCCGGAGTCCGCCCTGCTCCAGGATGAGCCGACGATTCAGTTCTTCAATCAGCTTGGCAACCGATTCTGCACTCCGCGCCATCGGATGAACCCCCAATGCAATCTCGTTGGCACGGTCGGCAATCATGAATTCGACGAGGGCTATGCGGAAATGCTGCGTCTGTTCTATGGTGGGAACCATGCCGACGGGCCCTTTCTCCAGGATCCCTGGCAGGGTGCTGCGTTTTCCCATGTCTGCACCAATGTCGTCTTTGAGGACACCGATCGTCCGCTGCTGCCGCCGTTTGTGGTCAAGCTGGTCAAAAATATCCCGGTGGCCTTTATCGGTGCCGTGCTCGAGGATACGGCATCTATCGTCACCGCTTCCGGCATCGCGGGACTGACCTTCCTCGATGAGGCTGAAGCCATCAACCGGCAGGTCCGCCGGCTGAAATGGTGGGGCGTCGAGACCATCGTGGTCTTGCTTCACCAGGGTGGCAGCCAGACAAGCTATGATGGCTCGACCGATCCGGATTCGGATGCGGTTTCCGGTGAGGTGGTCGATATCGTCAAGGCACTCGACAGTGAAGTGGATGTGGTGATCAGCGGCCATTCCCACGGTTTTTCCAATGCACTGATCGACACCGACGACGGTGGCCGAATTCTTCTCACCCAGGCATGGTCCAAGGGAACGGCTTACGGAGACACCGAGCTGGTCATCGACCGAAAAAGTGGTGATGTGGTGGAAAAGTTCGCTCAAGTCGTCACCACCTGGGCCGATGCCGGCCCTGGGTTGGAACCGGACGCGGAAGCGGCCGCACTGGTGGAGCAGGCTGAAAATGCCACCGCCGAGTTGACCGGTCAGTATATTGGCGAAGCCGCCACGACGATCAGCAGCACCCAGAGCGAAGCCGGCGAAGCCGCCATGGGCAACCTGATCGCGGATGCCCAGAAAAGCGCCATGGGGACCGACGTTGCCTTCATGAATCCGGGCGGCATCCGCGCCGATCTTGACGCCGGTGAAGTCACCTGGGGAGAACTCTATACGGTTCAGCCGTTTAACAACTACCTAATCAAAATGGAACTCACCGGCCAGCAGATCCGCGACCTGCTCAACCAGCAATTCACCCCCTACCAGCCCTATGATCGCATGCTTCAGATCGCCGGCCTGACCTATACCTGGGATCCCAACGGAACACGCCATGAAAATTGGGAAGCGAACGATCTGGTCAGTAACGTCATTGTCAATGGCACGCCGCTGGAGCTCAGCGCCACCTATACCGTTACCGTCAACAGCTTTCTCGCCGAGGGCGGGGATAATTTCACCGTCCTGGCCGAAGGTGCCAATCCCGAAGTCGGCCCCATCGACCTGGATGCTTTGATTCAATTCGTGCAGGCACTCGACCAGCCGTTCAGCTATGCCATAGAAGGTCGAATCGGCACGGTCGAATAAGACTGCATTGATCCAGCCATCGTCAAAATGCCAGCGCCGTTTGCGGTGCTGGCATTTTCATTTTCCTGTTCAGCCGCCTAATTGATGAGCAGGTAAAAAGCGTCTTACCGTCCTTCACCCTAGCCCCTGATCACCACCCGCGCGCCTCCCCTCACCCCGAAATACTTCCCATGAACTGTGAAATGATTACCACACTATGAAAATTCTTCTCCTATTTTTTACCTGATTCAAAAGCAACCCATCGATCAAAATATTATTCATATTTTTGATTTAAAAGTATTTTACTAAAACTTGACAAATTATGAATCTATTCGCACAGTTTTTGCTTGAGAATCGGTTCAATAAAATTCCATGTGTCATTGCGGTGCCCATTCGATCGTTGTTGGTGTGGACCACAAATATGTTCTGCGCCCAACCGTCCCTGACGCCTCCAATCCGATTGCCGTTGAATAGATGCATGGTTTGACGGATTCGTAAAAAGCCCGATATCGGCGTTACGCTTCATCCTTCGTCACTGCGGCGTACGCTAAGTACGCCTCATTCCTCAGGATTCGCAAGCCTTGATCTCAGGCTTTTTACGAATCCGTCGGAAACGCGACTTTTTACGAGTTCATCATGGTTTGATCCACCACACATGTTTTTCAACACCTACGCGCCTTTGCGAACCGCACGCCTTCTCGTTTTGATCGATGCTGAATGGAAGCGCCTGACCGTTTTACGGTATCGCCAGGGTGTCGATAGATGACAATCCCTTTTTCTTCTCTCTTGGCATGCGTTGTCGTCGTCCCTTACAACGCGTCCCCAAAAGGAGGTTAGCATGCCCCACCATGAAACCCAATCCATGAAAGCAGCGGGAGAACAGCGTCGGCTCAATGCCCGCAAGGATCCGCCCGATATCCGGGACCGGATGTACGAACCCGCCCTGATTCAACTCAAACCATCTCTGGACTATCGCAAAGCCGTACCGCAAATCCTTGATCAAGGACAGGAGGGATCCTGTACCGGTTTCGGCCTTGCCGCGGTCATCAATTTACTCAACGCTCAAAGGCAGCATGCGGACTTCATGGCCAGCCCCCGGATGCTTTACGAAATGGCCAAGAAACATGACGAGTGGCCCGGAGAAGATTATGACGGCTCAAGCTGCCGGGGCGCGATTCGCGGCTGGAAAAACATGGGGGTCTGCAGTGAAACGGACTGGCCCTATGATGGAAACGACCCCGACGAATTGACCGTCGAACGTGCCTATACGGCACGTGCCAACACGCTGGGCGCCTACTACCGTCTGCGTGCGGAAATCAATGATTATCACACGGCACTGAACGAAGTCGGCGCCATCTATGTGTCGGCCAAGGTCCATTCCGGATGGTCGCGACCCAGGGCTTCGCGGAAGTCGGACCTTGCCGTTATTACGCCGAGTACGACAATGACCGGTGGGCACGCCTTCGCTATCGTCGGGTATACCAGCAAGGGGTTCATCATTCAGAATTCCTGGGGAAACGATTGGGGCAGCCAGGGCTTTGCCCTGTGGCGCTATGAGGACTGGCTGAGAAATATCAGCGACGGATGGGTATTCCGGCTGGCCATCGCCACACCGCAAATTTTTTGGCATTACCGCGCGCTCGTTGATCGACGCTGAAGCCGAAGGTGGCAAAGCCGCTCCCAAGCGGCTTGAAATCGCCGGTCATTTTGTCCACTTCGACGACGGTAAGTTCAAGCCCCACGGCGACTATTGGAGCTCCCTGGAAGACATTCAGCAAACGGCCGAACGGTTAAAGGCATCGGTCACACAAAAGAAATACCAACATCTCTTGCTCTACGCCCACGGGGGGCTGAACAGCCCCAAAGACTCGGCCCGGCGGATTGCGGCCCTGAAAGCGGGCTTCAAGCGCAATGGCATCTACCCGTTTCATGTGATGTACGACACCGGTCTGGCCGAAGAGATCAAGGATACGGTGGTCCGCGCTTTCAGCGGAACCCAGGCAAAAGGTTTTTTCAGCGATATTGAAGAGAAGCTGGCCGATTTCAGCGACAAATTGATCGAAGACGCCTTGCGCAAACCGGGAACGGCAATCTGGGAGGAGATGAAGCGCGACGCGCGCCTGCCCTTCCAGTCGGAGAAAGATGGCCGCATGGGTGACGGAATCGAGGTCATCCGCACCTTTGTCGAAGCATTGAAGGATACCGGTCTGCAACTGCACTTGGCGGGGCATAGCACCGGCGCCGTACTGCTCGGTCATTTGCTCGACGCACTGGATGTATTGGACATGCCGGATCGGATCAAAAGTTGCAGCCTGATGGCACCGGCATGTACGATCGACTTCTTCAACGCCCATTACCATCCCCGGCTGGGAGAAAAGCACCACCCTCCCCATCTCGCGATTCTCCCGACCCTGGATATCTACAACCTCACCGATCCCCTGGAAAAGGACGACAACGTCGTCTATGCATACCGCAAATCCCTGTTGTATCTTGTTTCCCGCGCCTTTGAGCGCAAGGTCGGCAAGCCCCTTCTCGGCATGCAGCGCTATTGCGAGGCGGTCCAGAACACACCGCGTTTGACGATCCACTACTCCGACGGCCGCAAAGGCAATGTCACCCGAAGCACGTCACACGGAGGGTTTGACAACGACTTCAGGACGATGAATTCGATCCTGAAACGCATCCTCGGCAAGACGCCGCCAAAGCCATTCAAAGAACACGAAATGGAAGGCTATTGATTTAACGAATACCTATTCAAGATGAGAGAAAATAGTGAAGGGAGGAAAAAACGTTGGAACCGCAAGCGTATGAGAAACTATTGATCAAATGGCAGTTCAGATTTCATAAGTCAGAAAAGGCGCACTATCGAAGTGCAACCGCATGCCGCGTCTTCAATTATGCATTGGGCATTCCGCTGGTCATTATTACCGTTATTGTTGCATCCGACATATTTGGCTTGTTGGAGGCGCTGGCGGAAACCCAATATCCCTGGAAAGCGGAAGGAAACATGGGGCTTGAGGCCAAAGTCGTATCTCTATTGAGTGTATTGGCACCTGTTCTGGCGGCCTTGCAGACATTTCTCAGGTTTCCGGAAAGAGCTGAGCAGCACCATAACGCTGCGGTGAAATTCGGTTTGTTGAAAAAAGAGATAGAAATGCAGATGGTCTTATGGCCAGATTCAGCAGAAAGGCGAAAAGAGATCCTCGAAGAAATTCTGGCGCAACATGAAGAAGTGATCGGGCAATCTCCTTCAATCGGCACTTTCTCACTATTCAGAACCCGCTTTGATGTCAAGCCCATGACAATGCCAGCAACACCATAAAAACAGGGCGCGCCAGATGGGCGCGCCCGTTGTATTCTAAAAGTATGGGGTTTGCGGGTTGACCAAGGGCGATTATTTCAAAAAACCCTGAATAATCCGGTTGACCGCATCGTCGTAGGAAAGCCCCAGGGTCATGAGCTTCATCAACTGATCGTTGGCGATCTTGCCGATGGAGGCCTCATGGGTGAGTTCGGCATCCGGATGCAGCGCTTTCAGGGCCGGCACGGTCTCGTTTCTTCCATTGTCCATGAGGATCGCGTCACACTCGATGTGGCCATAACACGCGGCCTTGGCGGTCAGGTTGACGTAGAAATTCTGGACGGAATCCCCCTTCAGGACGATCGGGAGACAATATTGGCCTTGCTCTTGTCGCCCACCAGGTCGATTTCGTTTTTCGACTCGGCCACCTGACGGCCGTCGGTCATCACCCGTTCGGCGATGAAGAGTGCGCTGCCGGCACCGATCACCGCCTCGTTAAGCCGTTTGGCCTCGTCCACCCCTCCGAGCTGGGTCAGTTCCATCTCAGCAAAGGCGTCGGTTTCCAGGGTGACCTTGGTGGTGGGGTTCAGGATGCGCCGGCCGCTGCCCTCACCGATGGCGGCATGTTTCTCCACGTATTTGACCCGCGCACCGGATTTGATGATGAACTCGTGAATTCCCGAGTGTCCCTCGGATTGTTTGCCGCCACAGTGAATCCCGCAGCCGGCGACGATGGTCACGTCGGCCCCCTCGCCGATAATGAACGTATTGTAGACCACATCGTGGAGGCCGGCTTGGGAGAGGATCACGGGGATGTGAACGGATTCATTCAGCGTCCCGGGCTTGACCTCGACGATGATGCCGTTGCGCTTTTCATCGGCCTCGATATTGATGTTGGCCGACACCTGCCGGCTTAACAACTGCCCGTTTTTTCGGATGTTATAGGCCCCCTTGGGGATGCCTTCCAAATCGGCCACGGCCTTCAATAGTTGTTTATCGATAGCATCGAGCATTGACTTCTCCTTCGCAGGTGTCACCGAATGTGCAGACACTCAGGTCGTCGAGGATCGGCATCGCGCCTTCCAGATCGCCGGTGTAGGCAATCTTTCCGTTCCGGATCAAAAGCAGGGTATCGGCCGCCTGAAGAAACGCCCGATTATGGCTGACGACGATGGTCGTGGTGTGGTTCTTGATCTGCTCGCGTTTGAGCAGATCGACCATGGGACCAATGGTCCACAGGTCGATACCGGTATCGGGCTCGTCGTAGATGGCCAGTTGCGGATTGCGGGCGATCACCGTCGCCAGCTCGATTTTTTTGATTTCGCCGCCGGATAGTTTGCTGTCCACCGGCTTATCCAGGAAATCCAATGAGCAAACGCCAACCCTGGCGATGATATCGATCAGCTTGTCTTCGTCTTCGCTGCCCATGGCGATGGCAAGAAGATCCCTGAAAGTGGTGCCCTTGAAGCGGGCCGGCTGCTGAAACGCGTAGACGATGCCCGCGTTGGACCGTTCGTGGATGGGTTTGTCGGTGATGTCCACGCCATTGAAAACAATGGATCCCTTGTTGGGTTGGTTGATGCCCATAATCAGTTTGGCCAGGGTTGTCTTGCCGGATCCGTTGGGTCCGGTGATGGCGTAAAACCGTCCGGGTTCGAAGGTAAAGTTGAAATCGTCGATAATCGTTCGCGTGCCGTTGTTTTCAGGTTCGGCATCCGGTTCTTCGACCCGGAAAGAGATATTTTTCATTTCGAGCATGAGTTTCCGACCCTCCTCGTATCGCCTGTCGTCGCCATGACCCGTCATCCATGGGCGGCGCTCCGCCGGGAGCCGTAGCTTGACGTCGCTTCAGCGCCGGGTGGTGTTTTTCAGTTGACCCTGATTTGTATTCTTTCGACCAATATTAGACATTCTCAGCGAGATGCAACTCGCCGTTGAAAATGAATGCGTCGGCGATAGGTGGTGTTCCTCCAGAATCAGGCAAATGGGTCAATTCTGATGAACTCGTAAAAAGTCGCATTTCCGACGGATTCGTAAAAAGCCCGAGATCAAGCTTGCGAATCCTTAAGGAATGAGGCGTACTTTCTCGTACGCCGCAGTGACGAAGGATACGCGTAACGCCGATATCGGGCTTTTTACGAATCCGTCAATTCTGGATGAACACTTCAATCCCTCGCCTTTTTCACGGTCAGCATGGCGAAAATGAAGGCGGCAAGGCCGGTGCCGGCCAGGATGAGATAGTTGGTCAGGCCCGGCGTGCCGCCGAAGGCCGTGGC
>NZ_BBCC01000157.1 GCF_001311845.1 Desulfosarcina cetonica JCM 12296
TACCCGCCACCAGTTCAGCGGCGGGCAGCGCCAGCGCATCGGCATCGCCCGGGCCCTGGCCACGAACCCCGCCTTCGTGATTTGCGACGAGGCCGTCTCCGCCCTGGATGTTTCCATCCAGGCCCAGATCCTCAATTTGCTCAAGGATCTGCAGGAACGCCTGAAGCTGACCTACCTGTTCATCACCCACGATCTCGGGTGGTGCGCCACATCGCCGACCGGGTCTGCGTGATGTTCCTGGGCAAGACCGTTGAACTGGGTCATACGGATGATGTTTTCCGGTGCCCCCGCCATCCCTATACCCGTTTTCTCATCGCGGCCGTGCCGCTTGCCGACCCGCGCCGCCGTAACCGGGAGCGACTGATTCTCAGGGGCGACATTCCCAGCCCCATGAACCTGCCTTCCGGCTGTCGGTTTCACACCCGCTGCCCCTATGCCCGTCCGGTCTGCCAAACCGAGGACCCGCCCTTCACGGCCGATGGCGACCGGTGGGTGGCCTGCCATTTTCCCCTCGAATAGGAGCGATACGACCTCGAATCCCACGGATTTTGACCTTTACGCGATCATTGGTTAAGATAGGCCCACTTATTTTCTCGCATTCCGGAGAACGATGCTTCCCTCTCTGCGGAAACGCTTTCTTATATGCGGCTGAATTCGCTCAGCCGGCAGATGATCCGAAGGTATTGTCACATGTTTTCAAAAATTGTCATTTATCAGAATTCTTTGCAGGAATGGTTGATCGGCATCGGCATCATGGTGCTTATTTACATGTCCGTCAGCGTCACCAAACGCATCCTTTATAAAAAGCTGGCCGCTTTCGCCGCCAGGACCGTAACGGTGTGGGACGATCTTCTGGTGGAATTGATCGAACGCTTGAATGTGGTCTTTATCTTCGCCGTGGCGGTGTATTTCGGTTCCCTCAAGCTCACGTTGCCGGATGAGACAGCCGGCATCCTCGGTCATGTTGTCGGGATCATCACCCTGATCCAGATCGGTATTCTTGCGTCTCATGCCGTGACGTTCTGGGTGGCGCGCTTCCGCAAACGCAAGCTCGGAAGTAATGCCGGTGCGGTCACCACCCTGACGTCGGTGGGATTCGTGCTGCGCATGTTCATCTGGATTCTTTTGCTGCTCAACGGCCTCGACAACCTGGGCATCAACATCACCACCCTGATCGCCGGTTTGGGCATCAGCGGTATCGCCGTGGCCCTGGCCATCCAGAACATTCTCGGCGATCTTTTTGCTTCCTTTTCCATTGTCCTGGACAAGCCCTTCGTCATCGACGATTTCATCGTCATCGACGACTACATGGGCACGGTCGAGCATGTGGGCCTCAAAACCACCCGCCTGCGCAGTCTTTCCGGTGAGCAGTTGATCTTCTCCAATACGGATCTTCTGAAAAGCCGTATCCGCAATTACAAACGCATGGTGGATCGCCGGGTGGTATTTACCCTCGGCGTGGTTTACCAGACGGCTTATGAAAAGCTCCAGAAGATTCCGGATATGATCAAACAAGCGATCGAGGCCAATTCCCTGGCCCGTTTCGACCGGGCCCACTTCAAGTCATATGGCGATTACGCACTGGTATTCGAGGTGGTCTACTGGATCCAGAGCCCGGATTACACGGTCTACATGGACATCCAGCAGGCGGTCAATCTGGACATTTTCAAGCAGTTCGCTGACGCCGGGATCGAATTCGCCTATCCCACGCAGCTGCTGTACACCCAGCCCCTGGCGCAGGCCGGCGAAAACCCTGCCGGCTGAAGGACAACACGGCGTGCTGTTCAAGCTCCTACGATCCCACCCGTGGATGTTACTGGCGGCGCTGCCGGCGATACGGGCGCGCCGGTCACGGAAGCCGCGTCGAAAACGATCCGGGTAGGGACTTGATCGGTCTGGAAAGTGGTATCTGGCGCAGTATTGCGGGCTGGTTTGGCGGTTTATTTTTGCGGTCCTTTTTTCACTCCGGCCCACCGGCTTATGGTTTCAATCAGTTCCTTGGGGTTGATGGGCTTTGAAACATAATCGTCCATGCCGGCCGCAATGCAGCGTTCCCGATCGCCCTTCATGGCATGGGCGGTCATGGCAATGATGGGAACGCGTGCGTCGGTCACCCCGGATGCGGGATCCCGGATCAACCGCGTGGCCTCGAACCCGCCCATTTCCGGCATCTGAATATCCATGAAGACCAAATCGTATGCCGTGGTCTTGAGGGCTTCCACCGCCTCCCGGCCATTCATGACCACATCCGCATGGTAGCCGGATTTTTGCAGCACATTCATCGCTACTTTTTGATTGATGATGTTGTCCTCGGCCAAAAGAATTCTCAGATCCTGGCGCTTGCTGTCCAGATGGTATGTTTCGTAACCAGATCCGGCTTTTTCTCCGCGTTTTCGGATGCCGGCCGATGGGTTACCAGGGTGAGACAATCGTAGAGTTGCGATTGTTTGATGGGTTTGGTCAGGTAGGCGGCAAAACCGATCTCCTTGAGCCTGGCGGCATCACCGCGCTCACCGATCGAGGTGAGCATGATGAGAATGGTGTTTTTCAGAACAGGGGTTACCTTGATTAATTTGCCCAGCGTTTCCCCATCCATCCCCGGCATCTGCATATCGAGAATCGCCATGCGGTAAGGGTCGCTTTTCTCCTGAGCCGCGTGGAGCATGGCCAGGCTCCGCCGCCATTGTCGACTTCGCCGATGCGGCAACCCCATGCTGTCAGAATGTCTTTTAAAATTAATCGGTTTATCGAACTGTCATCAACAATTAGGATACGGTCGCCCTCGATCCCCTTGGGGGTTGGCATTGCATCGGCCTGGTTTCGGGGCTGTTTTTTCAGCTTGACCGTAAACCAGAATGTCGACCCTTGACCTTCCTGGCTCTCCACGCCGATCTGCCCGTCCATCATGCTGACGAGCTGTTTGGAGATGGCAAGGCCCAGACCGGTACCGCCATATTTTCGGGTGGTGGAAGGATCGACCTGGGAAAACGACCGGAACAGCCGGTCCATTCGGTTTTCGGGAATCCCGATGCCGGTGTCACTGACTTCGAACCGTAGCATCGTTTGATCCGGGTCCTCTGCTTCGACCACCACCCGAATGATGACCTCGCCTTTTTGCGTGAATTTGATGGCGTTATTGATCAGATTGTTGAGCACCTGGCGCAGACGGCCCGGGTCTCCCTGGAGCAGCGCGGGAACGTTTTGATGGGTCAGGCAGGCAAATTCGAGTTCCTTCTTGTAGGCGGTCACGGCCAGCATGTCGATAATATCGCCCAGCATTCGCCTTAGATTAAAGTCGATACATTCAAACTCGAGTGTCCCGGACTCAATCTTGGAATAATCCAGAATGTCGTTAATTACCGCCAGCAGGGATTCCGCGCTGGCCCGAACGGTTTTGGCGTAATCAAGTTGCTCGGGGTTCAGCGGCGTATCCAGTAGAAGTTCGGTCATGCCGATGACCCCGTTCATGGGTGTTCGGATTTCATGACTCATATTGGCGAGGAAGGCGCTTTTCGCCAGGCTTGCCGTCTCCGCCGCTTCCTTGGCGACGGTCAGCTCGGCTGTGCGTTCCCTGACCAACTCTTCCAACTGCTCCTGATGATCGCGCAGTTTTCTGTTGGCGGTCTCAAGGTCTTTCCCGGTGAGGGCCAACCCACCGATCAATTGCGCGATTTGCGTGAAGAAACGCATCATCGACCGGATCGTGTCTTCGGAAAAGACGGGAACCCGCGCCAGGGCGGAAAGGTAGGCGTCCTTGTCAAAACCGAAGGTTTGCGCCTGCTGGATGAAGTATTGCTGATCCGGATTTTCCAAAAAGAACTGGCCGGTAAAGAAGTTGGCGACGTGTTCGTCACGGATGATGATGGGCACGGCGACATCGACCAGGCCGTTCTTGCATTTGTAGATATTGTAGGGCTCCCCCCGGTTCAATTGTCCGGCGAGCACGGTATCGCTCTCCAGGCACCGACTGGCGGTTACGCTGTGGACCCGGTGGAAGCGTGTACAAATGTCCTGCCACCCCGTAGCGATGAGGACATTGCCTTGCAGGTCCAGTAGCGCGGTTACCGCGCCGGTGATTTCGGTGAAGCTTTCGCAGAGCTGCCGCAGCGCATCGATATCTACAAGTTCGGAAAAATCATGAGACCTTCTTCATGCGTATGGATTGTCGATCGATTTGATGGACACGTGTTACCCGTTAACGTGCATCCAATCCGTATCCTGATTCAATGTCGTCAGATTTTTTCCGCGACTTTAGGCGATTTCTGTCAAAGCATATTCCATTTTTCGCACCATTTGACAGGTATGACCGACGCGAGGTGTTCAATGTGTAAGGATTTAGCCGCCAAGTATGTTACCGACAAAACGGGATAATGGTTTTACCGGAAAAGTCATAGGATTCAAGGAAGGTAAACACCGCCATGGGCATGGTTCCCCACCAGTTGGGATAGCCCAGGTAGATCACGTCGTAATCCGCCATGGTTTAGCATGACTTTCTGCATCGTATTCTCCTGAAGATCTGAAACGTATGAGAGGTCGTGCTGATTCCGCGTGTTTTTCCGAAAAGCACTGGGGTGAGCAGAAGCATAGAAAGCAGGCTTCCGACCCCGGCCACCCCGATCACCCAGCCCATGGGCCACGGCGTGCCGTCGGCGAATGCGCCGACCAGACCGGAACCGATGATCCCGCTGCCATACTGAATCGCACCGATCAGCGCTGAAACGGCACCGGCACGCTCCGGGAAATCGGCCAGAGCACCCGTAATCGAATTGGCGACCACAAAACCGGTCGTCGAGGCGAACACGAACAGCGGCACGACCAGCCCCCACAGTCCGCCCCATCCGGTACGGGAAGCAACGGCCGCTGTCATGGCGGAAAGGGCGGTGAAAATGGTGCCGGCCAGCAGAATGCGATCATAGCCGAAGTATGGAATCAGGCGCGTATTTAAGATGTTGGCAGCCATGATGCCGATGATGCCAAGGCCGAAGAGCAGACCGTAGAATTGGGCTGGCACATGGTAATAGGTGATATAGGCGAAGGGCGTACCTGCGACATAAGCGTACATACCACCGTACAGGAAGCCACCCGCACCCGCATACCCCAGAAGTCGGTGATGGCGCAGAAGCGCCGTGTATCCGGCCAGCGCGCGGAGGATGGATTCACGGCCGCGCCGTTCAGGGGGCAGGGTTTCCGGTATCGTGAACAGAGCTGCAAACGTGAGGACACCGATACCCACCAGGGTCCAGAAAATGGCCCGCCATCCGGCAAGAACCACAATTTGACCGCCCACCAACGGACCGATCAGCGGGGCGATGGCCATCACGGTGATCAGCGTCGATAACATTTGCGCGGCCCGGTTGCCTTCGTAGAGATCCCGCACCATGGCGCGGGACAACGCCACGGAAGCGCAGGCCCCAAGGGCTTGCACGATCCGCCAGGCGATCATGGCGTGCGCGGTTTGGGCAAGGGCACAGCCGGCCGAACCGATCACGAACAGGATCAATCCGATGGCCACTGATATCCGGGCGGCCGTACCGGTCGCCGATGGGCCCCCAAAAAAGCTGCCCCAGGCTGAAACCGATGAGATAGCCCGAGATGGTCCACTCCATCATGCCGGCGCTCGCATGGAGCGAACGGCCCATCGCAGGCATGGCGGGCAGGTAGAGATCGGTGGAGATCGAGGCAAAGCCCATGAGCAGGCTCAGCACCGCAAGAACATACCAACCCGGGGCTTGCAGCGCCACCGTTCCAGCAGCTCCTTTTGTATTTGGACGACGTGTTACAGACATAAATACTCCTGAAATGCCGGATGCATTACCCGGCATATGGTTCGTCACTCACATGTTCAAACCATGCGGCACTGCAGCGGGCACCGCACCATGTGAACAGTAAACGTTTTCGCCGGATCAGTGGGCGGCACTCGCGGTGACGGCTACAGGGCGGACGCCAGTACCGTGATGATATCTGCCTTTTGTGCCAGGCGCTGGGGACGCGCTTTGGCGATAAAGCGCATGTAGGCCGGGTTGACCACTGCCAATCCGGCACCGTGGGTGATATCGTGGTGGGCGGAAAGCGCGTGTTCGATCATATGGACCGGAGGGGTGTAGTTGGTACCGGAATTCACCCAGCCGTTCAGGGCGACGATCGACGCCCACTGCACCTGGGCGCGCGCTTCAAGATCGCTGCCGTCGGCCACGGCCTTTTTGCCAAACTTGCTGGCCACTTGACCGAGTTGGGAGAGCGTGCCGGCACCGAAGATAAGATGGGTTGGGTTATGGAATTCGAAGTTCATGGATTCCTCCTTGGAGTGCTTTTTTGTACACATCATACGGCCAGGTAGCTGGACTGAAAATATCCGATCCTCTCAATAGCTTGCCTATTACTGCTTCTATGACTGAAATGATCATCCGGAATGCGGTTGGTTGTCCGTTGTACGCAGCACGATCCGGGTGATTTCCGACGGCACCCCCAGGCGGCAGGAAAATCCAGACCAGAGCCCGGTTCCAGGACTGACATAGAGCTTCATGCCATCTATGTCGTACAGCCCTTGGACCCGTCCGCCATTAATTGACCTGAAAGTAGTACTCATGGTTGCCGGTCACGCCGAAAACGCCATACCGGGCGCGCAGTTCGCCAAGCGGCGCGATGTCGTCTTTCAATGCATCCGGCGTCCCATCGATCAGATCACCAGTCAGGGCAATGAGATCCGCATGCTGGTGGTTGGTTTTTTCCACGACGCGCCGCAACCACTCTCCCTTAAGAAAGGGGCCGATATGAATATCCGTGATCTGGATAATGGAAAACCCGTCCAGCGCCGCCGGAATCCGGGGCATGGATATCTCCACCGCACGAACATCCGGCACGCGTACGGATTGCCAGGTTCCGAAAACGGCCAGCAGCAGGGCAACGGATATGATCCCCGCAGAGAACGCCTCCGGGGAAAACGGAAATCTCCATGATGACCCCAGCCATCGGCTCAGCCATAACAGCAACGCCAATCCGTCCTTGAGCAGCAGTAAAAAAAACAGGATGACCATGGCCGAATACAGAAGTTCCATCGCCAATAGGAGTGGTCCCGGCAGGTCAGGCGCAATAAAGGAGCCGCCAATGCGCTCATAGATGAGGTATTTCAGACTGGTGGCCAAAAGCAGGATGCCGGCCACGATCCGCGCCATGGGCCGGCCGGGCATGGTGCCGATCAGGCTGACGAGGATATAGACAAGCATTATGAGCGAGGGGAGTGCGAGTCGCATAATCAATCACGCTTTCCTGGTTGTTCAACTCTTCCAAAGACGCTGTTTGTCAGGGGTTTCATGGTTTACGTCTGTTTTTATGCCCGACTGAAACGTGGCTCGTCGGCAAGGCCTGATTCGCTGTTTGATGAATGGATAATAGGTCGTAAACGGCCTGCCGGAAATGTCAGATCCTACCCAAATGTTGCCTGATTCTGCTTAGAGGTGTGATTAAAGTTGTCCAATGGCTAAAATTGTTGTCTAAAGCTGATGTATGAAAAGGAGGGATCGACCATGTCAACAATTGCTGAACTGATGAAACGCTTCCCGCTGGCCGATGGGGGATCGTCTGAATCGCGGCTTGCCGGCGTGCGGCTGTTTAAATCGACTCACCCGATAGCCCGAAAACCGATTGTGTATGATCCGGGTATTTGCATCATTGCCCAGGGGCACAAGATCGGCTACCTGGGAGGGCAGAAATTCCAATATGATGCCAACCATTATCTGGTGACCTCGGTGACCATGCCATTCGAATGTGAGACCGTTGCCAGCGCGGATGACCCCCTGCTCGGTCTATATATCGATATCGACATCGCCCAACTGCACGACTTGATCGGTCGATTGGGGCTCCAGGCAGAGATTGGCAATTTTGGCGATAAGGAGCTGCCGCGCGGAATTGGCCCGGCCGTGCTCGATGCGGATATGGCGGATGCAATCACGCGGTTGGTCAAGTGCTTGCAGTCGGAAGCGGAGTCCCAGATTTTAGGCCCCGGGCTGGTGCGAGAGATCCTTTACCGGGCCCTTGGCGGAACCCAGGCGCCGGTACTTTATTCACTGGTCATGCATGGCGGCACTTTTTCCCAAGTGGCCCGTGCCCTGCAGATCATGCAACGCGATTATGCGAAAAAACTCGATGTGGATCGACTGGCCAACATGGCCCGCATGAGTACGTCCGCCTTTCACCGGGCATTTAAAGATATCACGTCGGATTCTCCCATCCAGTACCTGAAAAAGGTCAGGCTCACCAAGGCGAGGGATTTAATCGTGCAGAAAAACATGAAAGCCTACATCGCGGCTGACAAGGTGGGATATGAAAGCTCCTCCCAGTTCAGTCGCGAATTCAAGCGCTATTTCGGCCAAAGCCCGGCGGATATGATGCGGGAGCTGCGTGCGCATGAAGTCAGGCGGATGATATTTCAGAAGCATCTATATGCGCAAGTATTCTCGTACTGATTGGAAAAGAGAGCTATTGGACATTCAAAAGCGGGCTTTATCCCCATATCTTGTGGTCATCCAACTTCTCAGGAAGCCACCCCAAACAGCGTGACTTCCTGAATTTGGATGTTGCCCCCGCAAGGCGAGGGATGGGCGCTATCGCTAAGCCCCGGTGGCTGCCATCGCCGCTTCCACCCCTTTGCTGAAATCCGTGGGCACGGTGGTGGCGCGGGCGGCCAGTTCCCGGTCGAGCATCATCAATCCTTGGGGGTTGTCCTTGATCCACTTGAGCTGGGCGATAATGTCGTTGTCGTTTTCCTCTTCCTCGACCTGTTCGGTCACATACCATTCGAGAAAAATCTGGGAGGCGTGATCCTTCTCGGCAATCGCCACTTCCATGAGATCGTTGATCGATCGGGTGATGAACTGCTCGTGGGCCAGTGTCTGGGTGAACATATCCAGCGGGGATTCAAACGTCGTGGGCGGCGCCTGAATGGCGGCCAGCTTCACTTCCGAGCCCTGGCGCTGGACGTATTCGAAGAGCTTCATGGCGTGCAGCATCTCCTCATGATACTGGACCATGAACCAGTTGGCGAATCCCTTGAGGCCAACCTGGTTGCAGTGGGCCGACATGGACATGTAAAGGTAGGCGGAATACATTTCGCGGTTGATCTGTTCGTTCAGCGCCTGGGTCATTTTATCGCTAATCATGGCTGGCTCCTTTTCAGTGTGGCTGATGGTTGATGGCGGTGAAGGCCGCGCCGGACGATGGACCGTGTGCCTTCCGATCGCAGGAAAATAATCATCGACCGCAGGTGCTTCAAGGACGAAACGGAAACGGAACGCGTTGACCGCGGAAAGCATCGACCGGGCGGGGAAGCCCCCGCCCGCAAGGCGTGACATGACCACCGGGGCGGACTAAATCACGCCCTGATCCAGCATCGCATCGGCGACTTTCAGAAAACCGGCGATGTTGGCACCCACCAGGTAGTTGCGCGCATAACCGTATGCCTCGGCAGCATTCAGGCAGGTGTCGTGGATGCTTTTCATGATGATCTTCAAACGGTTGTCCACTTCCTCGCTCAGCCAGCTCAGGCGGATGCTGTTCTGGGTCAGCTCCAAACCGGATACCGCCACCCCGCCGGCGTTGGCCGCCTTGCCTGGGGCGTAAAGCATCCCCTTGTCCAGGAAGATTTCCTGGGCTTCGGTGGTGCAGGGCATGCTGGCGCCTTCGCAGACCAGTTTGACGTTGTTATTGATCAGGTGATAGGCATCCTGCTTGTTGATTTCGTTCTGGGTGGCGCAGGGAAAAATACACTGGGCGCGGTGCCGCCACAGGGGATTTGCCTCCTGTTCGGCCGAGGCGGCGGTGTACACGGCCTGGGGGTATTCGTTGACATAGTCGCTGATCCGTCCCCGGCGAATATTTTTCAGGCGCTTGACGAAGTCCAGTTTTTGCGCGTCGATCCCCGCTTCATCATAGATGTGGCCCGATGAATCGGATAGGCTGAGCACCTTGGCCCCCATTTCGATCAATTTGCGGCAGGTGGCCTGGGCCACGTTGCCCGACCCGGATACCAGACAGGTTTTCCCGGCCAGGCTGTCATGGCGGGTCGCCAGCATTTCGGCGGCAAAATAGACGCAGCCGAACCCGGCCGCTTCCGGCCGAATCAGGCTTCCGCCCCAGCCCAGCCCCTTGCCGGTAAGCACGCCGGCGAACTGATTGCTCAACTTGCGGTACATGCCGAACAGGTAGCCGATCTCCCGTGAGCCCACACCGATGTCTCCCTCGGGTACGTCCGTGCTGGCACCGATATGCCGGAACAGTTCGGCCATGAAGTTTTGGCAGAAGCGCATCACCTCGGCGTCGGACTTTCCCTTGGGGTCGAAATCGGTTCCACCGGCACCGCCTCCCAGTGGCAGGGTGGTCAATGCGTTCTTGAACACGTGTTCGAAGGCCAGGAACTTTAAAATGCTCTGGTTGACCGAGGGATGGAAACGCAGCCCGCCCTTGTAGGGGCCGATGGCGCTGTTCATTTCCACGCGAAAGCCGCGGTTGACCCTGACCTTGCCCATATCGTCCATCCAGGGCACACGGAAGGTGATGATCCGTTCCGGCTCCACGATACGCTCCACAATACCGTGATGACGATATTCGGGGGTTTTGTCCAGGACCGGTTTGACGCTGGTCATGACTTCGTGGACGGCTTGCAGGAATTCGGTCTCATGGGGATCTCTGGCCGTGGTGTTTTGCGGGATATCAGACATGTCAATTCCTCTATCGGATTGAAATGGTTCAGGTTGCTGTCATTTTCGAATCGGCCCTGTTTTAGGGTATTGGCGGAAATTCTGCAATTCCTTTTTGGCTTTGCCCTTTTGGAGAAACCGCCGGATGCGCAACGGCCGGTTTGGCGTCCCAGGATATCGCCGAGTGTTACGATGGTAAAAAAAACTATTGTTTTTCAGCTCAACGACCAATAATGAAGTTACAACAGTAGATGATAAGGAGTTGCCAATATGAAAGTCAAAAGTAACAATCTGCAAACGAAACTTACGGTTTATGGTACGGCTCAGGTACAGGTGGATCGTTCGGAAACAACAGGTGCCAAGAAAACCAAGACTTTTTTCGCCGGTGCGGACCGGGTGGATTTTAGCGGCTATGGACAGATGATTGCCGATGCCCAGCGGGCCTTGGCGTTCATTCCGGACGTACGCGTTCCCCTGGTCAATCAGATCCAATGCGATCTGCGGGATGGATCCTATGCTTTTGACCACATGAAGTCTGCCGAAGGAATGCTGAGGGAATCATTCGAAAACCAGGCAGCCTTGATGTACCTGATGTAGCGGGGCCGTAACTCCCATCGTGGCCTGTAACAGGGCGCGACCGCAAGGTCAGCGCCCTGTTTCTTTTTCACCCGTCAGGCCAGCCGTTTTTCCCCCAACTGTTTTCTTTGCCGGGCCTGACCGGAATACGATTCAATTTGACTTGGATTTTTCCCTCCGTTAATCCGGGTAAACTGCTTTAAACGGTGTGCAGGCGCAGCTTTGCGGCACCCAGGGACTGGTTCGCGGCGTCAAGTCGGTCACGGCTGGAGATCACGGCGACCGCCTTGTTGGCCGGGCCATCGTCGAAGTAGCGTTCGGCCGCCGCCAGCACGGCCTTTTTGTCCAAGGTCAACAGGCTTTCCTTGTGATGTAAGCGGGTTTCATCCGTCAGGCCGATCATGCGCCGAAAAAAGGCCTTGCGCGCCGCCGGGCCGGGCGGGTCGGGTTTGTCGATCTCCGAACAGACTTGCAGGATCGCCTCCTTGACGTCTTCCTCGGAAAAGCTGCCCGAACAGATGAAGCCCGCCGCGGCGTTGTAAACTTTCAGTGTATTTTCGATGTGGGGGTCGCGGTAGGAGCCGAAGCTGAAGAGCCCGTCCTCGGCGTTATAAATGGCGAAGCCGCCGTAAGCGCCCCCTTTTTCGCGGATTTCGCGGTGCAGATAGAGCGAGCGCAGCATCTTGGCGATGACCGCCAGCGCGGGGCTGTCCGGGTGGCCGAGTCGCACCGTGGGAAACGTCTGGGCCACGAACGACACCGCCGTGGAGGTGCTCCAACCCTCCCTGGGACGATCGGTCGGCATGTCCAGGCCGGGGGCGACAAAGCCCGGCTTGCCGTCGGCGGCCAATGTACGCCCCAGGTTCTGGATGGGGGTGCCGGCCTGAATCAGCATTTTCTTTTCCCCGATCAGGGCCAGTTCGATATTTTCCCGGCAGAACAAGGCCTGCGCGATGGCGTTCAGATCGGCGGCCAGACCCGTCAGATCCTCCTTGGCCGTTTGTTCCGCCACCGCTTTGATGGCATGCAGTTGATGAATTCCACCCCACATTTCCTGGAGATAATTGGATGGTGAAAAGTTGCGGGCGGAAAGCGAGATCGCCAGGCGGTGGCCGTTGTGCACCACGGCCGCTTCCAGGCCGGCCCGATATTCCAGGACCAGTTGGCGCAGTCGCGAATGATCGGCAAAATCCAACTGGCTGGCCAGTTCCTGGAAAATGGCGAAGAGCTGTGCCTGATTGCGGTTCAGGCACTTGCCGGTAAAGGAGACGAAGGGCAGACAGTCGCCATGGTCGTCGAAGCGGATGCGTGCATTGGCGGCAAATCCGATGCCGCCCGTGTAAAGATCGATGCGGCGGGCCAGGCGGGTGTAATCGCAGGCCGACGTGCCCATTTTCGAAGCGCTGTAACAGAAAAACGGGACCAGCGGCAGCAAGCGGCCCTCGATGCTACCGGCGCCCAGCCCTCCCGAAAAATAGAAGATACCCGAGGTGGGCTGGTCATAGGCCCATACCGGGGGGGTGAATATCCCGGCGGTCGGATCCATGCAGGCCACTTTCGGCGGAATATCCGTACGCTCAAGGGTCGGCAGACGGGTGAGATCTTCGGGGGCTTCCTGGAGCTTCTCCAGGGCCGCTGCATCGCTTTGAATGCGCGCCAGGTCGGCTTCGCTCAGGTTGGCCAGGCGTCGGGCCAGCTCGCCGGCCACCCGCTGACGTTCCTTTTCGGCCATCTGCTGGTCCGGCCTGAGGGTGAAACGGACCCGGTGGGGGTTGTCCAGAAAATATTCGCGGATTTTGGTCTCGAGAAAACGGCCGCCGGCCAGCGCCTGGCGCAGGCGTTCGAAATCGGCATCCAACTGGAGGATCCGTTCCGGATCCCCGCCGTGCAGCCAACTGGCCGTCACCCCGATGAGCAGCTTGATGCCGTAGGGGTAGGGCGTGTTGGTGATCTCCTTGCGATGGAACTCGATTTGATGGATGGCCGATTCCACGAGTTCCGGGTCGATACCGTTGTCGGAAAGCGCTTTCAGTGCCTTAAAAATGATTTCTTCCACGGCCGGCGCATCATCGGCCCCCACATCCTTGAGGCCGACGGAAAACATGGTGTCCCGGTTTTCTGCGTCGAATCCCGTGCCGTCGGCCAGGGCGGTCCCCAGCTGGCTGTCCATCAAGGCCTTGCGCAAGGGCGAGGCGGCGTTGCCGATGAGGACCTGCTCGATCACGGCGGTTACCAGCATTTCGAACGTATCCCGGATGTCGCTCAGCAGCCAGGCCACGCAGGCCTGGTATTTTTGGGTGGGATCCTCGCCGGGATCCAGGGGATAGGCATAGGTGACCGTGCGCGGCGCCGACCAGCGGGGTTGTTGCGGAACATCCGTTTTGGGGTCGATAAGGGTGAAACGGTCCAGCACTCGTGCTTGGATGAAGGCCAAATGCTCGGCCAGCGGCAGATTGCCATAGGTGTAGAAGTAAGCGTTGCTGGGGTGGTAGTGGCGGGCGTGAAACGCCTTGAGCTGGGCATGCGTCAACGAGGGGATGTCTGCCGGATCGCCGCCCGAGTTGTGGCGGTAGGTGGTATCCGGGTAGAGGGCATTGAGCAGCGACCGCACCATCACCTGGTCCGGTGACGACATGGCGCCTTTCATCTCGTTGTAAACCACACCCTTGTAAACCAATTGCCGCTCTTCACCCTCACCTTCCACTTCGAGACGATGGCCCTCCTGCTTGAAGCTCAGCGCATCGATGTTGGGGAAAAAAGCCGCATCCAGGTAGACGTCCATGAGGTTGTAGTAGTCTTTGCGGTTCTGGGTCGAGAAGGGATACATGGTCCAATCCGACGCCGTGAAGGCATTCATGAAGGTGGACAGGCTGCGTTTGAGCATGGAGAAAAAGGGGTCGCGCACCGGAAAGCGGGCCGACCCGCAAAGGACCGTATGTTCAAGAATGTGGGCCACGCCGGTGGCGTCTTCGGGGACGGTCTTGAAGGCCACGCCGAAGGTGTTCTCCCCATCGGTATTGCTGATGTGGATGTGCCGGGCGCCGGTTTTTTCATGGGTCAGCTGATAAAGCCAGGCCTGAATATCGGTAAGCCGGGTGACCTTGTTGACGGTGTAGCCACCGAGCCGGCTTCCTGCGTGGATGCCGGGATTGTTGATATCTGCTTCGGTTTTCATGAATCTCTCCAGTGCCGGTTAGGCGGGAAGGGGGGTTGGGTGGGGACGATCATGCGCTGGCTTTGTAGCTGCCGCGGTTGACCCGTACGATCTTGCCCATCTGGTTGAGGCGGTAAATGATGTTGCGCAGCTTCTTGTCATCGAAGCCTGTCTGCTCACGAATTTGGGCGATGGCGATACCGTTCTGGCTGGTTTTAATCAGGTCGAGAACGATTTCCGTGGCACTTGCCGGAGAGACGTCGTCACCTTTCCCCACCGGGCGCCGTCCGCGCGTGGGCAGGGCGCGGATCATTTTTTCCAGCCGGTCCAGCCGGTTGTTCAGCCGTTCGATATCCCGTTTGGTGGGGAGGTTGTAATTGTGCATGAAAAGCTTGACCATGGTGTCAAAGCTGACCGGTTTGCCTTTTCTCTTGGTCACTGGCTCCTCCAGGGGCGCTGGTAGTGTTGCGCTGCCGCATCCGTGACGGTACATTGCCGAAGCGGATCGATCAATGCTCCCCATGTCTCCGATGAGGCGTGACAGGGATAGCGGAAAATGACTGCATGGTCAATTAAGTGATAGTCAACAAGCTAAAGGATAAGTGGTTCAAAGTCAATGACAAGGTCGCCCAAGTGGTCGGCAGTCGCCTTAAATAATTAGAAGAATGCCTCCTCGGCAGTCCCTGGGAATATCGTTTGCCGGCAGGGGCAAGGGATTTGCGTTCACCCCTTGGCCAAGGGTGGATATTTCTGATCGTGCGCGTGGCCGGTTACAGCGACGACTTCGTGGATTTGACAGAAGAACTGCAGGATGAGATGATCCGGCGCACAATCCATCAGAAGGAGTGACGTTTCATGCAGATTCGTTTACTGACCGCCAGTGATGTCCGTTCGGCCCTTTCCATGCGCGGAGCCATCGACGCCGTGGCAACGGCCTATGCCCAATTGGCCGCCGGCAAGGCCACCATGCCCCTGCGGGTCAAGGTGCCCACCGAAAAGGGGGTCACCTTGTTGATGCCGGCCCATCTCCATGAGACGGGTGACTTTGCCGTGAAAATCGTTTCCGTGTTCGGAGAGAATCCCGCCCTTGGGCTGCCCACGGTAACGGCCACGGTCATGGCCTTGGACCCTTCCACCGGTTTGCCCCTGGCGCTGATGGAAGGGGATAGTCTCACCGCCCTGCGCACCGGTGCGGCCGGCGGTGTGGCCACCCGCTACCTGGCTCGCCCGGAC
>NZ_BBCC01000158.1 GCF_001311845.1 Desulfosarcina cetonica JCM 12296
CGTTTCCACTTCCTTTATATTGTTTGTCTTCGTTCATGGCGGCCGTCAAGGGGCTTTTCGCCATTACCTTGTCCAATCCAAAAACGGGGTGACCAGATCGAAAAACACGTGATTCCAACATGGTACGAAATACTGAATGATATGAAAACTAAGAAAAGCCACTGTATTTACGTCGTAGTTATAAAAAAGCTATATAATAGCTTAACGAACAATTAGGCCAAATGGATCAGCGTGTCAATAAAAAAACCCAAATTGTATGAAATATCTTAAGCCGCCGATTCTTGCGCCGAGGGTGCTTGCGGTTCGGCCCGGGTATCGGCGGGAATCCCTGCTTTTTCGAGATGTTCAGCCACATCGTCCAGATCCGCATCCAGTTCCATTTCCGGCAACCTTATCCCTTGCGGGGAAACATCCGTGCTCAGGCGGTCACCAGAAATTAGGCTGACTTCCTGAGAAGTCGCTGTTTTTACGAAACCGTCATATTGTGAACCATCTCCATTCCTCCCCGCCCCTTGGGTCGACGAAAACCGATTTGTGCCGATTGCCCTCAATTTGACGGATCCCCTGCTAAATGAAGCTGTTGGACGAGAGAAGCGTTTGCCAGGATTCTTCTTTGTAAGAATTTAATGGGATTGTATGCAAAAATTGTTTGACAGATATGTCAGGTCTGATATAACGATGATCTATATAGAGCTCAACTTTTCTCCATGTAGATCTCCGGCATAGAACTTATTATTTTTTCTACGTAAACTTCGGCGCCTTTCGATGCTCTCATTCGATGGCGTTGGGACGGTCAACAGGTTCGGGATTAAAACTCGCGAGGATGGCAACATAACGGAGGGTTAGGTATGCGTTACGCAGAAACGGGGTATAATTTAGAAGTCGATTTGGCCACGGGAAACATCGAACGGGTTCAAACGGATCCGAAGCTGGCGGAAACACTTCTCGGCGGCTTGGGCACCTGTTTGAAAATTATGTGGGACCGGACCACTCCGGAAACGCACGCGTTTGATCCGGAGAATCCCCTCATTATCAGTAGCGGGCTTATGGCCGGCACACCGGCGTTCAGTTCCAACCGCACCCTGATTGTCACCCTTTCTCCGAAAACAAACCTTTTGGCGTATCCCATGGGGGGGGATTCTTTGCTCCGGAACTCAAATATGCGGGCTATGACAAAATCATCTTTACCGGCAAATCGCCCAAGTGGGTTTATCTGTGGGTACACAACGACAAGGTGGAAATTCGGGACGCGGAGCATCTCAGGGGAACAGGCGCCATCGAGGTTCAGGATCTCATTCGCGAAGAACTCAATGAACCCAATGCCCAGGTTGCCGCGATCGGTCCTGCCGGAGAATTGAAGTCCTATATCGCCACCGTCGAGATGGGCCGCGGCAGCGCCAGCCGCATGGGGGCCGCCGCCGTGTGGGGGGACAAGAAGATCAAGGCCGTTGCGGTCCGCGGAACCAAAGACATCAATCTGGCCGATGGCAAGGCATTTATGGAAGCGTTGAAGGAAATGCGTGAGTTTGTGGACGAGCGCAATCACAACCGTCTTTCCAACAAGTATATCATGGATATTCATACCGGCGTGGGCTCGCCCCAGGCCATGGAGGTCGTGGATGAGAGTTGGCACACGGGCGGGTTTGCGTGGGGAAATGCCCGTTACCGCAAAAAAGACTTCTGGACCGATGAACTCGAAGACGCCTGGACCCATATTCAATACGGCGCGATCCAGCGGTTTATCAGCTGTTTTGCCTGCACGCAGCAATGCGGGGCCCTGATCTGGCATGAAGAGGACCCCCCCTACATGGCCAAGTGCTACTCCAAGCTTTCCTATCTGTTCGGGTCCGAGACCGAGGATCAGCACTTCTCCTGGAAAATCCTTTCGCGATCCTTCCGCTATGGCGTGGATTCCTTTTCGACCCCGCAGACGCTGGCGATGGCCGTGGAAATGCGAAGAGACGGCGTCCTGAAGGAAGAAGATTTCGCCGCAACCGATGAGTATCCGGCCTGCCCGCCACCGGAGGACAAGCAGGGGGTTTTCCTGTGGATTCTGGACCGGATCGGTAAAGGACAGGGAATCGGCAAGATATTTGCTCTGGGAACCAAGGCGGCGGCCGAAAAGATCGGCGTCAATCCGGAGCACTACGCGCACAACGTCACCAAAGGGGAAGAGCAGATGAATGTCAAACTCGGCATGCTCGATCCCATGTATTTTCTCATGTTTGCCACCAATGAGAAACAGAGTGTTCCCCAGATCGAGGGAAACTGGACCCAGGATGCGTTCAAGGATGTGAAGGACCGTGAGGAATTTGTCAAGGATTGGATCCACCTGCCCCATGAACGCTTCAAGCAGTATTTTCTGGATTGGGAGCCCAAGAGCCGCGCGGGTGGAAAATTCATGAACCCCGAGTATCCGACACCGGAGATTGCTTCCGATATTGTGGACTGGATGGAGGAAATCCACAACTACGACGACTCCCTGGGGATTTGTTGCGGCATGGGCGGATTTTGCCTGAAGCCGGCCTATCATGTGCACAATTACTACAAATTCGTTTCATCGGCGGCCGGGATCGATGTGGATCAATACGGGCTCAGGAAGATTATTCACCGGAGCCGGAATCTGCACCGGGCCTTCCAAATGAGACGGGGCATGACCCGGGCCGACGACGCGCCTCCGGCGGATCACTGGCGGCACCGTTTCCCCGAACTCGAGGAAAAACTCCTGACGACCTATTACAACTTCAAGGGCTGGAACGATGACGGGGTACCGACACGCATTCGCCTTGAGGAACTGGATCTGGGTTACGTCGCCGATGAACTGGAGGAACTGGGCGTTCTGAAAAAGATCGACGCGACGGATGAAGATAAAAAACAGTGGGAGAGCCACCGGCAGGAGTATTGGGGATATTAGGCCCATTGTTAAAAAACTGCGTATCTATCACTAATTTTAACATTCAAGGGTCTTATCCAGCCAATCTGGGATAGATAATCGGTAAGGAGCTTAAAATGGCCAAGATAAAGAAAACGATACGAAAAATCCACGTCAGGGCGGATCTGTGCAACGGCTGCCGGCTTTGCGAAATCATGTGCTCGGCGGCGCATTCCACGCCGAAATACAACACGATCAACCCGGCCAGGTCCCGTATCCAGATCATTCGTGATCCCCTGAAAGACATCTGGCTGCCGGTATTCGCCGGAGAGTATACACCGGCCGAATGCAGCGGACGCATCGACTACGAGATCGACAACAAAACCTATGGCGAATGCGCGTTCTGCCGGGCCGTATGCCCCTCCCGCGGTCGTTTTGTCGAACCGGATTCCGGTCTGCCGCTGGGATGCGACATGTGCCAGAGCGATCCGGATCTGAAAACGCCGGCCTGCGTGGACTGGTGCATCCGTGACGTTCTCACCTACGAGGAACGGGAAGTGGAAGTCGAGGAAGAGGACGTGAAACTGGACGAGATGAAAGTCGGCCTGGAGGCTTTGGCAAACCGGTACGGATTGAATGAAATTCAAGATGCCGTTGCCAGAATGTCTCAAAAAGCGTGAATGCCTAAACAGGGAGAAATCCTTTGGAAACTGTAGCGCCTTTCAAGGAAGTCATTGAAGAGATAAAGGAAAACGGCGGCGACGCCTTCAAAATGTGCTTTCAATGCGGTTTATGCGACAGCGTTTGCCCCTGGAACCGGTTCAGAGACTTTTCCATGCGCAAATTGGTCCGGGAGCCACGTTCGGATTGACCGAGATCGACGGTGAAGATCTGTGGCTCTGCACCACCTGCGGAAGATGTCCCGAGCGCTGCCCGAGAGACGTCAAACAAATCGAATCCGGCGTGGCCTTGAGACGGATGGCCAACCTGTACGATGTCTATCCCAAGACGGCAAAACCCTTGCGCAGCATCCGGGGAAGCCTGATCAGCGAAGGCAATTCCCTGAGCGGTGAGCGGGGCAAACGGGGCGCCTGGGCAGACGGTATGGCCGTCCCAGCATTTTCCGCGGATATGGAAATTCTCTATTATCCGGGCTGTTATCCCAGCTTCGACCCACGCATGAAAAAAGTTGCCCGCGCCACTGCCGACATTTTGAACAAAGCCGGCGTGAATTTCGGGATATTGGGTGAAAAGGAAAGCTGTTGCGGTGAAAGCATCCGCAAGACCGGTGCCGAAGAACTGTTCGTCAAACTGGCCAAGGACAACATCAAAACCTTTATCGACCAGGGTGTGAAGAAGATTCTCGTATCCTCGCCGCATTGCTACCATACCTTTAAAAACGAATATCCGGATTTCATGGTCCACTTCGAGATCGTCCATATTTCCCAGTATTTGTTCGAACTGGTCAAGGCCGGCAGGCTCGACATCAGCAAGGCCTATGAGAAAAAGATCGCCTACCACGACCCCTGCTATCTGGGCCGGCACAACAAGATCTTCGACGAACCCCGCGAGGTGCTGAAAAGTGTGCCGGGGATTGAATTCCTCGAATTGAGCGAATCCCGCATGGAGAGCCTGTGCTGCGGCGGCGGCGGCGGACGCGTCTGGATGGAAACGGAGAAGGATGAACGGTTCGGTGCCCTGCGGCTGCAACAGGCCCTGGATACCGGCGCCGAAGAACTGGTGACCTGCTGCCCGTACTGTATCACCATGTTCGAAGACAGTCGGATCACCATGGAAATCGAGGACAAGATCGTTATCAAAGACATTACCGAAATCATACAGGCCGTTATTTGATCTCCGGCCGGAACCGGCCGACTTTTCTGCTGAGGGTCTGCGACCGACGTCGCCGGACCTGCCGGGAAAGGGAACACAAAACGGGTGAGGTGATAGAAAGTGGACACTGAACGGATTCAAAATTTAAAGGAAGGCCTTGCAGACGGCGATTTCGGAGACGTCATGGTCGTCGGTGGCGGCATCAGCGGCATTCAGGCATCGCTGGATCTCGCCACGGCAGGCTTCAAGGTGTACCTTGTCGACAAATCCCCGACCATCGGTGGGCACATGTCGCAGCTGGACAAGACGTTTCCCACCAACGACTGCTCCATGTGTATCGAGTCACCGAAATTCATCGAGTGCAACCGCCATCCCAATATCGAAATCTTGACCTACACGGAAATCGCCGGGGTCGAGGGGGAAGCCGGAAACTTCAGCGTCACCCTGGTGAAAAAACCACGGTATATCGATGAGAACAAATGCACGGGATGTACTGCCTGCGTGGAGTATTGCCCCATCAACTATCCGGACCCGTTCAACCAGAACATCTCGGACAACAAGGCCATCCACATTTTCTTCGCCCAGGCCGTTCCCCTGGTGACCTATATCGACGATACCTGCCTGTATCTGAAAGAGGGGAAATGCCGGCTCTGCGAAAGAATCTGTACGGCCGACGCCATTGATTTCCTGCAAAAGCCGGAAAAGACCACCGTCAAGGTCGGCGCGGTGATCCTTTCTCCGGGCATCGATGCCTTCGATCCGCGGGTGCAAGCCGAATACCGCTACGGCACCTTTGCCAACGTGGTCACGTCATTGGATTACGAGCGTCTGCTGTGCGCCACGGGGCCCTATGAGGGCGAAATTCTGCGCGCCACCGACAAAAAACATCCCCACAACATCGCCTGGATCCAGTGCGTGGGATCACGGCGGGTAACGCCGGGGGAAAACAGCTACTGCTCCGGAGTCTGCTGTACCTACACCCAAAAGCAGGTGATCCTGACCAAGGACCACGACGCGGATGCCAAATGCACGATCTTCCACAACGACATCCGATCCTTCGGCAAGGACTTCGAACGCTTTTACCAGCGCACGGCCGCTCTGCCCGATGTCCACTTCATTCGCAGCTACGCCAACATCGTCCGGGAGGATTCGGCGACGGGCAACATCACCGTCCGCTACTCCACCCCCAATGATGGCGTCAAGGAAGAAGAATTCGACATGGTGGTGCTCTCCGTGGGGCTGACTCCACCGGCGGGCATGAAGGATCTGGCGAAAATGTTCGGCGTCGAGCTCAATGCCCACGGCTTCTGCCAGACCAACCCCACCAATCCCATGCAAAGCTCCCGCAAAGGGGTTTTCATCAGCGGTGCCTTCGCCGGCCCCATGGATATTCCCGAGTCGGTTTTGAGCGCCAGTGGCGCGGGCTCCCTGTGCGGGGAACTGCTGGACTATCAACGCGGTGAACTGGCCCGCAGCCGGGTTTATCCCCTCGAGCGGGACGTGATGGCCGAGGAGCCGCGCGTGGGTGTCTACGTGTGCCATTGCGGCGCCAATATCGGGCGGGTGGTCGGCATTCCGTCCACGGTGGAATACGCGCTCTCACTCCCCAACGTGGTGCATGCCGAGGACAGCCTCTTCATCTGCTCCACCGAGGCCGCCCAGCGACTGGCCGACTCCATAAAGGAAAAGGGGCTGAACCGCGTAGTGGTCGCCGCCTGTACGCCGCGAACCCACGAACCTTGTTCCGGGACACCTTGCGTGAGGCCGGCATCAACCAGTATTTTTTCGAATTTGCCAATATCCGGGAACATTGTTCCTGGGTGCATTCCAAGGAAACCGAAGCCGCCACCCAAAAGGCCAAGGACCTGATCCGCATGTCGGTGGCGCGTGCCTGCTGCCTGGAACCGCTTCAGGAGTTCTCACTGCCCGTGGACAAGAACGCCCTGGTCGTGGGCGGCGGGGTTGCCGGCATGACCGCGGCCCTCTCCCTGGCCAATCAGCGCCACGACGTCTACCTGGTCGAAAAGGAAAAACAGCTGGGCGGCATGGCCCGGCGGATTCATTCCACCTTGGAAGGCATGGACGTGCAGGCTTACTTGAACGATCTCATGCACAAGGTCTACCAGCATCCGCTGGTCCATGTGTACACGGAGGCCGCCATCGTCGACGCCGAAGGGTATGTGGGCAATTTTACCACGAAGGTACGTTCCAAACGGGGCTTGACCGAAATCAAGCACGGCGCGGCGATCATCGCCATCGGCGCCGAGGAACATCGCCCCACCGAATACCTGTATGGTGAGGACGAACGTGTCATGACCCAGCTGGAGCTGGAAGAGCGCATCGCCGCAGACGATACGGCCATCACCGACGCCCAAAGCCTGGTCATGATCCAGTGCGTGGGATGCCGCAACGAAGACCGCAATTACTGCAGCCGGATTTGTTGCAGCCATGCCGTCAAAAACGCCCTGACGCTAAAAGAACAAAATCCGAGCATGGATATCTACGTTCTTTTCCGGGATATGCGAACCTACCGGTTTGCCGAGGACTATTACCGCAAGGCATCGGAAAACAACGTCAAGTTTATCCGCTACGAGCCGGAAGACGCCCCCGTGGTGGAAGCGGCCGACGGGGAAGATCGGCCCGTTTTGCGGGTGACGGCCACCGATTATATCCTGGGACGCAAAATCGAGTTGGATGCCGATCTTCTCGTCCTGTCGGCGGCCACCGTCCCGGCGTCCACCAGCGACGAAGTCTCGCGTCAGTTCAAGGTCACCCTGGGGCCGGACGGGTTCTTCACCGAAGCCCATGTCAAGCTGCGGCCGGTGGATTTTGCGGCCGAAGGTATTTTTCTGTGCGGCACGGCCCATTACCCGAAACACATCGGCGAAACCATCAGCCAGGCCTACGGTGCCGCCGGCCGCGCGGCGGGTTTGTTGTCCCAGGATTCGTTGATCGCCTCCGGGTCGGTCTGCCAGGTGGAGGAAAGCATGTGCGTCTCCTGCGGGGCCTGCATTTCGGCGTGCTCCTACGGCGCCATCGACTTTCACGAAAACGCCCAGGGCTATCGTGCGGCCAGGGTCAATCCCGTTTTGTGCAAGGGAGACGGACTGTGCAATGCCAAATGTCCGACCGGGGCCATTCAGTTGAAACATTTTACCGACAAGGAAATTGTTCGCCAACTCGACGCGGAAATTCCGGATCCGAAAATATTGGCAACGGCATAGAACAAACCGGCTAAGAGCCTGTTTGATAAATCTGTCTAAGACCCGCTAACGGCGTTGGAACGTGTCTCAAAATGCTCACATATTACGTATATGCTCCGCTTTTGAGCCACCTTCCGCCTTGTTATCGGACCTGATCCAAACTTCTCAAGCAGGCTCTTAAGGAGGAAAAGGCAATGGAAGGAGAAGGTGCATTCAAACCAAGGGTCGTGGGGTTTCTGTGCAATTGGTGTTGCTATGGCGGCGCGGATCTTTGCGGTGTCTCCCGATTTCAGTACCCGCCCTACATCCGGGTGATCCGGGTGATGTGCTCCGGCAGGGTCGATCCGGCATTCGTGCTTAAGGCCTTTGCCAACGGCGTCGACGGGGTGTTTATCGGCGGCTGCCACATCAACGACTGCCACTATAACACGGAAGGCAATTACGACGCCTACGGTATGGCCAGCATCGTAAAAAAATTGCTGGAGCAAATCGGCCTGGACCAGAATCGGTTGCGCCTGGAATGGGTATCGGCCGGTGAGGGCATCCGGTTTGCGGAGGTGATGAACGATTTTTCGGCAAAACTGAAAAAGATGGGGCCCATCGGAAAGAGCGAAGGCGTGCCTGACGATGTGCTGAAAAGGCGGCTTGAAGCAGCCATGCAGATGGTTCCCTACATCAAGCTGGTGGAACGGGAGCGGTTGCATAGCAACCTGCGAACCGAAGAAGCCTACGAGAAGTTTTACGCCAGCGAAGAATGCGACCGGCTGTTTAAAGAGCTGATTACCGACAAACTGGAAATCAGCCAGATGATCGCGCTCTTGCGGGAAAAACCGCGTACACCGGTGAGCTTGCCGAGTTGTTGGGGTTGTCGCGTCGGATATTGCCAGGCATGCCAACATTTCGGCGCGGCAGGGGTTGTGCCGGTTCGATGAAAGCACAAACCGGGTTGCCGCCGCCTATTATGCCAAAGATGACCCGGGCAACCCGTCACTGGCCGATACGGTCCGGCCCGCGGCGCTGGAAAATGATAAGATCGAGTCAATCATTGCTAAATACGAGGGCAAGCCCGGTGCGCTGATTCACGTTTTGATGGAAGTCCAGAGCGAAAACCACTGGCTGCCCAAGGAGATCTTGAGCGCCATCAGCGACCGGCTGAACGTTCCCTTGAGCCGGGTGATGCAGGTGGCCTCGTTTTACAAGACCTTCAGCCTGACGCCCAAGGGCCGCCATCGCATCCATGTGTGCAATGGCACCTCCTGTCATCTCCGGGGCGCGGGCGAACTTTTGAATTCGGTTCAGGAGCTGGTGGGCGTCAAAGCCGGAGAAGTGGACGCGGACGCCAGATTCAGCCTGGAGACCGGCTGTTGTCTGGGGTCCTGTACGCTGGGGCCGGAGATGATCGTGGATGGCGAACACCATGGCAGGCTTTCTTCTGACAGAGCGGAAGAAGTGCTGAAAAATTACGCATAAGGAATGACCATGCAACGAATAAATTCAGCTGCTGAGTTGGATGCAAGAAGAAAAGAGATACTGTCCGGAAAAGACCCCGACAAGCCGGCCATCGCGGTTTGTTCCGGTGCGGGGTGTGCGGGCTTGAGCAACGGCCGGGTGATCGCGGCCCTTGAGAAGGAACTGGACGCCCAGGGGCTGGCGGACAAGGTGGACCTTCGCGCCACCGGATGCCATGGCCTTTGTGAGCTGGGTCCCAATGTGGTCATCTATCCGGAAGAGATCTACTACACCCAGGTGAAACCGGAAGACGTTGCCGACATCGTCAAGGAAACCGTTCTTGGCAAAAAGGTGGTCGATCGCCTGGTCTATACCGATCCGGCCAGCGGTGAAAAAGCGGTGCATCTGAACGAAATTCCGTTTTACAAATACCAGAACCGGAACCTGATCGGCAACAATACGCGGATCGATCCGTCTAGCATCGACGACTACATCGGGATCGGCGGATATGCGGCGCTGGCCAAGGCGCTCTTTGAAATGAAGCCCGAAGCGGTGCTGGATGAGGTCAAAACGGCCAACCTGCGCGGACGCGGCGGTGGCGGATTTCCCGCCGGTCTGAAGTGGGAAACGACCCGCAATGCGGAGGCGCAAGAGAAGTACGTGATTGTCAACGGCCATGAGGGCGAGCCGGGCGCATTCATGGACCGGGCCGTTTTCACGGGCAATCCGCATCTGGTGATCGAGGGGCTGATCATCGGTGCCTACGCCATCGGCGCCATCAGGGATTCATCTACACCCGCCATGACTCAAAGCTGTTGAAGCAGAATATCGACCGGGCCCTGGAGCAGGCCAGGCAAAACGGCCTTTTGGGAGAAAACATTCTTGGCTCCGGCTTTGATTTCGATGTGGAGGTCCATTATGACGTGGGCATTTTCGTTTCCGGTGAATCCAGCGCCTGATGCGCTCCATTGAAGGCCGGAATCCGGAGCCGCGGCCCAAGTACATCCGCACATCGGTCAGCGGCATCTGGGACAAGCCCAGTAATCTGAACAATGTGGAAACTTGGGCCAACGTGCCGCAGATCATTACAAAGGGCGCCGCGTGGTACGCCGGGATCGGCACGGAGCGCAGCAAGGGAACCAAAATGATTTCGCTCTCCGGCAACGTCGTCAACTCCGGTGTGGTGGAGGTGCCTTTCGGTACCACGCTGCGGCAGATCGTCTTTGATATCGGCGGCGGCATTCCCGGTGGTAAAAAGCTCAAGGCGCTTCACTTCGGCGGCGCATGGGCGGATCCATCCCCGAAAGCCTCATCGACACGCCACTGGATTTTGACGCGTTAAAAAAGGTGGGGGCGCCCATGGGTGCCGGCGCGCTCATGGTGATGGACGAAGATACGGACATGGTCGAGATGGCCAAATTCTTCCTCACCTTTCTCACCAATGAATCTTGCGGCAAATGCGTGCCCTGCCGCGAGGGCATCCGGCAACTGCTCAAGATTCTGGCGGACATCTGCGATGGGAAGGGGAAAAAAGGCGACATCGAGGTCATGGAGGAGATTGCCGAGGTGATGAGTGCGGCGTCCTTGTGCTCCTTGGGCAAAACCGCCACCGATCCGCTTCGCGGTACCCTGAAGTATTTCAGGGAGGAATACGAGGCGAATATTCACTAGCAAAGCGATAGAGGGTAGAACGATGGGTGACATAACATTGGAAATCGACGGCAAAAGCGTCGTGGCAAAAGAGGGAACCACCGTTTTGGAGGCTGCGCGCAGCGCGGATATCTTCATTCCCACGCTTTGCCACAACGAAATGCTGGAACCGTACGGCGGATGCCGACTGTGCACGGTGGAAGTGGAAAGCCGTGGCCGCAAAAAACTAGTGGTTAGCTGTTTGTACCCGGTGGAACCGGACCTTGTTGTCCGGACACGCACGGAAATGGTGGACAAGGTTCGCAAGTTGATCCTGGAATTTTTGCTCGCCCACGCACCGGATTCCGTACCCATGAATGCGTTGGCCGCCGAATACGGGGCGAAAAAGGACCGCTTCGCAAAGGAAGCGTCGTTCTGCATCCTGTGCGGCTTGTGCGTGAGATACTGTGCCGAGGTCAAAAAAAGAAACGTCATCGGATTCGTGGATCAGGGTGCCAAACGGGAGATCAACTTCATTCCCGAGCTGGCCGGTCAATACTGCTGGGACTGCAAGGAATGTTTTCCGCTGTGCCCGACCTCATATCTGCAGGCCGCTTATCATTTGACCCACGCTATCGCGTTTCCGTCGCTTCCACTGGAGAAAGCCTCGATAGGTGTATAACACGGGCAGGGGGCGCTTTGTCTTTCCCGCCCCCTCGAAGCGTCGGATAAACAGCGATTCGAATCGTTACAGGAGGTGACCCATGGCGGTCATATTTTCCGCCCGCGAGATTGCCGCGGCGGCGGTTGAAAAAGAAAAGATGCGCAGGGCCTTTTACCAGTCCGTGGCCGATCTGACCCCGGACGAAAAACTCAAGGCGCTTTTTACCTTCCTCAAATCGGAAGAAGACAACCACGTCCATGAATTTGAACAGATTCGGGACCATCTTCCCGAGGATAAGGAACACCCGGAAGAGTATGTCGACGAGATGGAAGCCTATATGGACTCGGTCATTGACGACCGGCTCTATGCCGACATCGATTCCGAAGCGTTTGTCCGAAAGGCCCTTGGCGAGGGCAACGCGCTGGATCTGGCCATCGGCTTTGAAAAGGATGCGATCCTTTATTTCCGCGAATTCCTTCCCTTTTTGAATGATTCCGACCGCAAGATCGTCGAGAAGCTGATCGAGGAGGAAAAGGGCCATATCCGCAAACTGGCGGAGATGAAAAAGCAGATGGCCGGATAGATGCTTTACCGGAAACATCCACAAAGCGTTCCCAACGGATTCCGGTTCGTGGAGCCATCGCTATCCAGCGGTGGCGCCTCCGGAAGAAGTGCCAAACCGGAACAGGACGGACCGGAAACGCTTTCCTTCGGCCTGAAGGAGGCGCTACGGCTAACCCTTGAGACCATCCGCCCGCTTCCCGCCGAAAAGGTCCCCTTGGTGGAAAGCGTGGGCCGGATTGGGGCGGCCGATCTTTTCTCGCTGGTGGACTCGCCGGCCATGGATTCCTCCCGCAAGGACGGCTTTGCAGTGGCTTCCATGGATATTGCGTCGGCCTCGGACCAAAATCCGGTGCCGTTACGGGTTTCAGGCGCCTTGGCGGCCGGCGATGCGGGCGATCTTGCACTTCGCTCCGGCACCACCGTCCGGGTACTTACCGGCGCCCGGATTCCCCCCGGCGCCGATGCGGTGGTGGCCGAAGAATACGTGGTCCGCAAGGGAGATACCATTTTTTCGGATCACCGATCCGGCCCGGCAAGAATGTCCTGTTCCGTGGCAGCGATATCTCGATGGCGCATCGTATTGTGGGTTCGGGGCAGTTGATCACCCCGCTGATCACCGGCCTGCTGGCCGCGGGTGGATACAGCGCGGTTCCGGTGCGCAAAACCCCCACGGTGGGCATTGTGGGAACCGGCGATGAAATCATCAAGCCGGGCACGCCTTTAAAAGAAGGCCAGCTGTATGCCAGCAATATCGTCACCCTGGCGGGCTGGTGCAAAAAACACGCAATGCCCTCTCGCATGACCACGGTCAAGGACGATTACAACGCATTGTACGATACCCTCAAGGCGCTTTCGGAAGAAACCGACGCCCTGATCACCTCCGGCGGCGCATGGATGGGCGACCGTGATTTCGTTGCCCAGGCCCTTGATGAACTGGGCTGGCAAAAAATGTTTCACCGGATCCGCATGGGCCCCGGTAAAGCCGTGGGTTTCGGCATGCTGGGCAACAAACCCGTATTCGTCCTGGCCGGCGGACCGCCATCCAACCTGATGGGCTTTCTCCAGATCGCCCTGCCCGGACTTCAGGCCCTTTGCGGCCATGCCGAACCGAAACTACCCACCCTCACCGCCCGGCTGGCCCGGGATATCAAGGACGGCAAAAAAGACTGGTCGGATTGTTATTACGGGAAACTTGAGGCGGGAAGCGATTTGCCGCTCTTTCATCCCATGAAAAAACGCATCCGCCTGGCTGGCATTACCAAAGCGACGGCCGTGGTCTGTATACCTGAGGGAAAGGAAAGGCTCCTGGCCGGTTCGGTGATTGCCGTACAGAGAATCCCCTGATTTTTGGCAATCAGGTAAAAACGAAGAAGTAAAAAACCACAAAAGGGTCAAGGGGAAGACTTGACCCTTTTTGCTTTATGCGAAACGCCCGCTACAATTTGAAATAACCTCCGTTTCTAAATACGCTGACCACTGATCGCTTTGAATTTAAGAGCTGACCTTTACTTTCTATTTTAAAATACCGTATGGCTCTACTCAATCTGTCAACCACTGATTCGCTACAAGAAACGAAGTTTGTTCCATCCCGCAGAAATAGATTATAGAATTTATCTCCTTTTTCCGTACAGTAATCTAGCTCCTTGGTAACCCATTCACTATTTTTCTCATTAAAAGTAAAAGACATGGAAAACCTCCTTTTTGCATATACGGTATCATCCAAATCAAAATAAATTATCCATCCCCACGCACCAAGCGGGACGGCCATCAACAAGTGTTTTCAATGAAACTCAGAACATTGATTGCCGATGTTACAATCTTTTTTTTCTATATATAAAGAAGTAAGCAGTGAAAGTAAATACCAAACAACTTCAACATACATATTTTTGCTCTTCTTGGCAAGTTAAACATTCGAATCCCAGCAATTCTCAATGAATGTCTAACTTTTTTTTTTGGAAGTCAAATATCGACTGAAAATTGATGGAATTGACCAGCTATAGATAATAGATTTTCCCGTCTTTTAATAAGGCGAAATAGTAAAATCTGTTAAAACTCTGCAACGGGGTTTTTATCACGACCCTGTCCGGCAGCCTAAGGGTCGCATTTTAAATATTAATCCGCACGATTTGATATCAGGATCAACGTGCAACCCTACCGGTAAACAGATGGATCAGGCGATCCCCGTCAGCGTCGTTTGGATACACGTTTGCCCCTTCCCAGCCGACCAGCACATCGGGATCATTGACCACCATCACCGGGCAGGCGGCGCGGTAGCCGACGCGTTCGACCACACTCCCCGGATACCATTTCCCCGCGGCCTCCTTGGTGTGGGAGCCCATGACGATCAGATCGATCCCCGATTCGGCGGCGCATTTGAGAATTTCGATATGGGGCATGGCCCCGGCACAAACGCGGTATTGATGGGCAATGCCGTCCAGATAGGGTTTGGCGAGGGCCTCCAGGCGTTTTTGGGCACTTTCGGCGTCGGTGGTGTAGTCCGCGTGGGTGTATTTGGGATAGGGGGGCACGGGGAGCATGTGCATGATCACCATTTGGCTGTCGTGAACCGCGGCCAGACGCGCGGCAAAGCAGATGGCGCATTCACAGGCGCGCGAAAAATCGATCGGAACCAGAATCTGGCGGAAGGCCAATTGCTCCGCTGCGGCCGGTCGGTTGACCACCATCACCGGGCAGGTCTCACGGGTGATGACATTCTCCACCGTCGAACCGACCCGCCCGGCGGTGCGCACCACACCCTTTTCTTCGGCACGACTCGAATGCGGGCCCAAAACAATCAAGTCGGCCTGGACCGTCTTGGCCGTGTAGAGGATCATCTCCCACGGAAAACCGGCCGTCACGCCGATCTCATGCTCGATTCCCGTCAACGGTTCCGCGTAGGTCTTCTCTATGGCCTGGCTGACCTCGGCTTCATACGCCGGGTCGGCTTCCAGTTCCACGCCGGTCATGAAGTGGCGTACCTGGCGGCGGTTTTCGGTTGACGCGGATTCCATGACGTGAAGCAGGAACAGCCGGCTGCCTTTTTGGCGGGCCAGAGCGATAGCCGACAGTACAGGGGCGTCAGGGGTGGAAACGATATCCGTCGCGACCACGATTTGTTTAAACATGCGGTCCTCCTTGTTGGTTGAGGTGATTCCACAGCGGATCGGCCAGCATGATCCGGCGCAAACAGGTATCCACGGGCTGGCCGGTGTCCACGACGATATGTCGGGCGTCATCCGTGGGTTCGATGGGGGCGAAACGTTTTTTTGAAGGCTTCCAGATGAATCAGACGGGCGTCGGAG
>NZ_BBCC01000159.1 GCF_001311845.1 Desulfosarcina cetonica JCM 12296
CCGGGTTTAGCTGAACAGCATATTGTAGTTCCTTCTTTTCTTGTCTATTATCAATATTTCTCACAATGAATTTAATTCTTCCTGAAAATAATTCTTTACTATCAGAAATAGGAGAACAATGCAAAATTGGCTTATTATTATTCTCATTATAATAGCAATTAAAAAGGGATTCCAATGCAATCTTTGGCCTGTCAGCTGTGGCAGCTACTGTGAAATTAATCTTATTTAGAGAAATATTTCCTAATCTATTTCTAACTTGTATTTGAAAAGTATACTCACCGCTTATAATGTTTTCAAATAGCACTTCTTTAACTTCTTTGTTCCATTGATTTGGCCATTCAGTCTCTTTTTCATACTTCTTTTCTAATTTATAACGATATAGAAGGTCAGTTTGCTGTGTTAAATCGTCCCTACCGCTAATTTTAAATGAAAAACTATTAGTTTTTAAAGGATGCAAAAAATCTTCCTGGTTCGTTATTGTGACGGTCGGACTATTATAATCAATACCAACTTTGAATGAATGTTGAATTTCAGTTACGTTTTGAAAACCATCGATTGCTTGAACTAATATTGTATATTTTACATTTTCTTGTAGATTATTTAGATTAACATTTCCATTTTCAGCAATTATCCATTTGCCGTGATTTTGATTTCTAATCAATTTGTATTTATAAATTATGTCTTCTTGTGGAGAGCCTAAGTCGCCATCATTACCAGTAATCCTGAAAGAAAAATTAGATGTTTTAATAAATTTAGGTATTTCATCAACTAATTCAATCTTTGGAGGAATATTATCATACTTTGCAAGCCCATTTTTCGAGCAAAACCAAATATGTCCGGTACGATCTTGAAAAACGTAATAATATCTACCCTCTGGTAAACCGTGTAAATGACCATATACTTTAATTTCGTGTTTCTCCTTAAAGCGAATGAAATAGTCATGATATGCTATCCAAACATAATCATTTAAATCTACCATGATATGTCTAGCAGTTGATTCAGGAAGAATCTCAATTGCTTTGTTAAATTGTTTTGCCGGCCATGAATAGTTGCTATTTAAAAAAGAACATGTCAGGTTCTTATCTTCTAAAATATATATCTTTCTATTTTGATTAAAAGCGATCCCTTTGGGCATTCCTTTTAATTTTAAGTACGGTTCGCCAATATTAACTATACTTTCATTAGTGCTTGAATCGGTTTCTGCTATTTTTAGGAGTTTTATACTTTTATTTATATCCGCAAAATTACATTCATTATTGTTGCTACTTAATTGGTATGCTTCTATAGCATATAAATGATTGTCATAATCGTTCTCAGCAACGTCTTGAATCCTTATATTCCTATCATTAAAACTGATAGGAATCAGATAATTTTGGTAAATTTTAAAAAAATCTATAGAGTACCCTCCTCCCCATATACATCCTTTGTTATCTTGGAAAATAAATCCGTCTTCAAAATTTTGCAAATTATTATAAGGACTATATCCTTTACACTGATTCCATTTATCATTGCTAAATTGGAAAAGACCATGTCTTTGAGTTCCTGCCCAAATATTCCCATCTTTATCTCCTAAAATTGCCCAAACATAATCATTAACAAAACCTTCTTTCCGTCCATAGTTTTTGAAAGTTGAACCATTGAATCGACTTACACCTGAAAATGTTCCAATCCATAAGTTTCCTTCACGATCTTGATCAACACATAGCGTACCGTTTGCTGGTAGACCATCAACAGTTGAAAATAGTTGAACTTTAGAACTTTCAAAGTTATCTATTATAGGGATATCAAACTGTGTTGCTGGTTGATCGGAGCAATAACCTAATGCGTCCATTAAAGAGAGGTACTTTTTTCTGATGGGTCAATACGAATTTTGTTGATTATTTTATCTTCAGGAAAATTTAAACCATGGATTTTTGGGATTTTAATTCGAGTTCCAACTAGTATTTTAGTTTCATCTTTTATTTCGTTAAAGTCCAATAAAATTTTGCTTACTGGCTTTTCCTGTAGTGTCCCATAATATTTATTCGCAATTGTTGAAATTATCTCTTTTTTGAGTATTTCATGCTCAATACAATCTATTTCTAGAAAGGGCGGAAAATTGCATTCTAAGGCAAGTCCATAATTTGCCGAAATAAAAATAATAGTTAAAAATTTAAATATTTTAAATAAAATGTTGAATAGTAAATATTTTGTTTTTCGCATGTTATTAGACATCCATAGGATATGTTAAAATGTATATATTTTCATTATAAGTATTCAGACAAACTGATCCATAAATCCAGTTCCAGTTATCACCATCTCCTTGGTGATGTTGAAACTGTGCCCAAATACAGTCGCGGCAGGCCGGCTTTAGCCAAACCCAGACAAGTCGTGCGCTATGAATATCGCTTGGTGACCACCATTACCGAAGCTTCAGACAAGATTGATTCCCTCAGGGAAGAAGCCGGTTGCTTTGTGCTGTTGACCAACCTTTTGGATCAGCAAGCGGAATGGTCCGCCGAAGCATTGCTTTCATTGTATAAGAGCCAGATCGGTATTGAGAAAAATTTCAGTTTTCTGAAGAAGGCCAGGCGGATCGAAGTACTGGAGTTAATTCTATTGATATCTCTGTTGATCTGGCGGTTGATGGAACGTTCCATGCGCCAGTATGTTGAAGCCAACGACTGCGAACTGCCCGGATGGGACGTTGGGGACGGGGATGTTTTTATGCGTTTTTCTTTCCTCAACCCATTCTATTTCAAGAAAACGAGGCGAGGTCCAGGCCATTCATCAAAATGCATGGACCTCGTTTTGACAATCATCCTACCCCACATCCCGCGAATCCAACCCCAACGCCTTACGTTTCCGCTAAATCCTCTTTCCCAAGACCACTCCCGCCTTTTCCGAATCCGGATCAACACCGAATGTTGCACCGACCATTTCCTTCAATTCCTCGGTGAGCAGACCGAACAGGCGGATTCGGGGTCCATTGGTTTATTGGTATCCTTTCCCCCCATGATCAGACCCTTTTAATTCTGGCTGACTCAGAGCTTCTCCCATCCTTTTTTTTGGACCACCGTAGTAACACAACGCCCGGCTGTTGTTCACCTCACTGCATAGTCACCGCCCAAGCCGATAAGTAATGTTCGTGCCTGATTCCTGAACCAACTGAACCATCACCAGTTCTTTACAGACCTCTTCAGGGGTTGCAGTGCTTGAAAAACCCGGGCACTGTGGCTTGATCCAATTTATAAACTTCGTGCGTTTTCTCGGCCGCTTCCTGCCATCAATTTGTTTGATCTTGGATAAGTCCCCTAAAAGGGGCTGAGAACCATTTTTTTCTCTCGCCCGCTTCGCTTGAGGGCACAGAGACGCAGAGGATGCTTGATTTCCGAGAAAGAAATCAAATGAAAGCCATGGCATGGGGCCATTCTGGCTTTTGGGCGAAGCCATGCAGTTTGTTGTTCCTCTCTGCGAGCTCTGCGACTCTGCGAGAGATTATTTCTTCGGATGACGGGGTGAAGTGAACCCTATCATCCAGCGTTTGAGGTTCGATGCTTAAAAAAGTGCCGTGGTTTGATTTGAAATCCCGCCGGAACGGTCCGAACCTTTTCGGGTGGCTCGGTCCAAGCCAGAGGTTTTATTGACTGCAATTAAAACGCCGGATCACAACCGCATTGGAAGACAGCTTCATGCTGTATCCAATGCGCCTGCATCCGGCGTAACGATTCGTATATTATGTTCCGCTATGGATCTATCTTTCACAACGCAGACCAGTCCAATTGTATTGTCGACAAAACAGGCTGTTTATCCGATGCGCTTGAGAAGAAACGCTTTTATAGCTTGCTATAGATCAAATAGAAGCCAACCCTCCTTATTCTTGATGCCCAGGCCAGCGTGACCGCATTGGGATTGATTGTTGTTTTTTCGCGGGCATGGCCCGCTCCTATGCGTGTCAATCGCCTGGCTCCTCACCGATTTTCAATAAATGTTTATTTTTTGGGCGGCGGGTAATTAGATCATGCAAATGTCATACAATCGGAACCAATAAAATTTCTTATTTAAATTAAGCCGGTTATGCTTTTGGGAGAATCGCCGGTGTCACGATTCGTGTCGATTCTTCCGATTGAGGGATTGTATGGCTGTCACGATAGGTGACACCAATGCATTCTGAATCAGTGAATTCGGTTATCCAGAAAGCTCCAGTGATTTTTGATTAAGCAAGTATCGCATAAAACAAATCGTCGGAGAGTTAGTGTTAAGGAAAGGAATACTGCCAATTTGTTAACCAAACGGATCCGATCCACCGCTTAACACTTAATACTTAAAACTTAACACTATCTTGAAATGTTTTTGGACGCGTTCAATCCCCCCATAACTTGAGCTTTGTAGATAACCGCATCAGTGAATTTTTGGGGCCTTGGTGGAAAGCCTTTGGGGTCGGGGGGAATTGCGGCAGGCACTAAAAGCTGAAGCACCGCAGTTGCCTGCGGTGCTTCGAAAATGGGATCCAATTATTTTAAGCAGATGATGGAGGCGGCATCCGGATTTGAACCGGAGAATGGAGGTTTTGCAGACCTCTGCCTTACCACTTGGCTATGCCGCCTTAAAAAAAAATGGAGCGGGAAACGGGATTTGAACCCGCGACTTCGACCTTGGCAAGGTCGCACTCTACCACTGAGTTATTCCCGCTCAAATGGAAACGCATATCTACAAAATATCGGTCCGCCTGTCAACAGGTTTTTTCAACCCTTGAGTAGTTTTCGGAAACGGAGGAAGTAATCCGCCCCGGACCAGATCGTGAAGACAAGCGCGCCCCAAAGGAAAACCATCCCGATGGCCTGAAAATCGAAACCCAGCGCCGGGTAGTGAAGCATCAACGGAATGATGGCCGCAATCTGGAAGCCGGTCTTGTACTTCCCCAGGCTGGAGGCGGAAACGTCGAGCTTGTTTTCGGCAATGATGTTGCGCAGGCCGGTCACGGCCAGTTCACGACCGATGATGATGCAGGCGATCCAGGCCGGCATCCATCCCAGGGAACTCAGCATGATCAGCGCACTGGAGACCAAGAGCTTATCGGCCACCGGGTCCATCACCTTCCCCAGGTTGGAAACCAGTCCGTAACGCCGCGCCAGGTAGCCGTCGAAGTAGTCCGTGATGGCGGCGGCGCTGAAGCACAGGCCGGCGACGAAGGCCGTGAACCGGTTGGGCACCATCAGCAACACGACCACGATCGGCACTGCAAGGATGCGAAACAGCGTCAATGTGTTGGGATGGGTAAGAAGTGCGTTGATCCGCTTTTTTTCCATGGGATTTCACTCCGGCGATCGGACGGAAGTAAAGCTATTTTTTGGCTTTTTCCCAGTCGGCGAGAAAGGCCTTGATCCCCTTGTCGGTCAAGGGATGGGCGGCCAGCTTGCTCAGCACATTGAAGGGAATCGTGGCGATATCCGCGCCCATCAGCGCCGAATCCAGGACATGCAGCGGATTACGGATGCTGGCCACGATGACTTCCGTGTCGAAGCCGTAGTTGTTGAAGATTTCGACGATCTGCTCGACAAGCTGCATGCCGTCCTGAGAAAGGTCGTCCAGGCGGCCCACAAAGGGGCTCACATAGGAGGCGCCGGCCTTGGCCGCCATCAGGGCCTGCAAGGGTGAGAAGACCAGGGTGACGTTGGTCTTGATATTCTCCTGACTGAGCTGCCGGGTGGCCTTGAGGCCGTCCACGGTCATGGGGATCTTGATGACGATGTTGCTGTGAATCTTGGCCAGTTCGCGCGCTTCCCTGACCATCCCCTCGGTATCCAGGCTGATCACCTCGGCACTGATGGGGCCGTCGACGATCTCACAGATCTCTTTGATGACGTCCTCAAAAACGCGTCCCTCCTTGGCAATCAGAGACGGATTGGTGGTCACCCCGTCAACCATGCCCATGGCATGCGCCTCGCGGATCTCGTCAACATTGGCGGTATCGATAAAGAACTTCATGGAGCTTTCCTTCCAAAAATTGATGGTAGCGGTTTCAAACGTTGCCGATCGAGTGGATATAGCATTATATTTATCGTCGTTTGTTGTAGGAGCTGGCCTTGCCTGCGACCATTATTTTGGTGAATAGGCTCCAAATGCGATTGCCCTGTTCAATCGGCCTTTTCTTCCTGCTGTTTCAAAAAGCGGTCCCGGCAGGCCGTCGAGCAGAAAAGGTAGGTCTTTCCGCCGTGCTGCAGTTCCACGCCTTCCCGCCGGGGAAAATGGATGCCGCAGACCGGATCCCGGACCATGACGTCATCGATATAGGCGTCGGCGGACCTGTCCTCCCGGGGCATCTGAAGCGTTCGCTTCAACCAGCGGGTGCCGACCCGGTAGGCAAGGTAGACCAAGGCAATCAGAATCAACAGTTTCATGGCAACCTGTCTGTTGTCAGTGCGGGTTGATCCGCCAGGGGAAAAATCTTTTGGCCGGCATCGTCCAGGGCGGCCAGAAGATCGGCCATGGCGCGTCCCAGCACCGGATGAACGACCGATGGGTCTATATCACAGATGGGTTGCAAGACAAAGGCCCTTTTGTGCATGCGCGGGTGGGGGATTTCGAGATCGGCCGTCTTCATCACCCGATCATCGTAAAGCAGGATGTCCAGGTCCAGGACCCGCGGTCCGAAGCGGATGCGCCCGCCTTGCGCCCCATGCGCCGCTGGATGGCCATGAGATGATCGAGCAGGGCTGCCGGTTCCAGGCGGGTGTGGATTTTGAAGACCGCATTGACGAACCAATCCTGGTCGGCATAGTCCACCGGCGAGGTGCGATAAAACCGCGACACCGCGATCAGGCGGGCCACGTCCCCCTTGGTGACGGCGGCAATGCCCTTCAGACAGTTATCCAGTTTGTCGCCCAGGTTCGCCCCCACGGAAATAAAGGCCGTGTGGGTCGCGGTCAGCGCCGCCATGCTTCCTCCCACAACTCCCCGCGATAGATCACCCGGGCATCGCCCTCCAGGTAGACCTCTGCAAAACGGTCGCCCTGCCACTCGAAGTAAATGGTCAGGTCACTCCCGCTGCGGGTGGTCAGGGTCACCGGCGAGGTCATCCCCTGGGTATGGGCCAGCAACAGGGCGGCGGCCACGTTGCCCGTGCCGCAGGCCAGGGTCTCGTCTTCCACGCCCCGTTCATAGGTGCGGATGAAGATCCGGCCGCCGGGCGCAAGGGCCACGAAATTGACATTGGTGCCCGCCGGGGCGAAATACGCATGCCGCCGGATCCGGCGGCCGATGGAGACCACATCCACGGTGTCGACATCGTCCACCAGCATCACCACATGGGGCACACCGGTGTTGATGCTGCCCGCCAGCATGACCGGCGTTCCCTCCAAATCCAGGGAAATCCCGTCCTTCAGATCCACGGGATCGGTCATGCGCAGCTTGACCGATCGGGCGCCGACGTCGGCTTCAATGGTGCCGGCCAGGGTATCGAAGGCCATCTGCCGGCCGGCGATGCCATGGATTAGCGCGAAGCGTGCCGCACACCGGGCGCCATTGCCGCACATCTCGGCCACCGAGCCGTCGGCGTTGAAAAAACGCCACTTGAAGTCGACCCGCGGCGAATCCTCGATCAGGATCAGCCCATCGGCGCCGACGGAGAGTTTGCGGCGGCAGGCACCGACGATCAGTTCGTCCAGACGCGTCTCGGGAACGATGGCCTCCCGGTTGTCGATGATGATGAAATCGTTGCCGCTGCCACTCATCTTGAAGAACGGGAGGGGATTCATGGGGTCTCCTTGGCGGCCGGCGGGATGTCATCGCCCGGATAGTCGAACTGGACCACGGCCGAATCCGCACCTTTTGCCGAACCGGTCTGCAGATACACCTTGAAGCGGTAGTGATTTCCCGCTTCCAGCGGCAGGGTGGTCGAGAATTGAAGCTCGGGGGCGTCCGTATACGGCAGGGTGGCCGCTGTTTCGAAAATCAATGGGCAGTTCTCGCACGGCGGCGTGTCGAGCATATTGCGGGAGCGCTGGATCACGAATTCCGACCGGCCGGCGGCAGCCTTCTCCAACGGTGCGTTGAGACGCCAGGACAACACCACCGACGCGCCGGAAAGCCGGTAGGCAAGATCGCCCACGGCCGGCAGGGGCGGTCGCTGGGGGGGCACCGGCGGTCCCTTGACCCCGCATCCATTGACGGCCAATGCGATCAGGAGCAAGGCCACCCCAAGGAGGACACCGATGGACGGCGCCCGCCAGGTGCGGATCGTCGCGTGCTGGGGAGGATGGCTGTGCAATCGATTTACCCCGCTTTCTCCTCGGCCAAGGCCTTTTTGGCATCGGCGATGGCGCCGCGGACATTCTCGGTGGAAGTCCCCCCCAGGCTCTGACGCCGGTCGATCATATGTTCCAGGGTGAGGTGGTCGAAGATGTCCGCCTTGACCAGCTGGGAGAACTGTTTCAGCTCGTCCAGGCTCAGTTGGTCCAGCTCCTTGCCCTGTTCCAGGGCGAATGCCACGGCCTTGCCCACGCAATCATGGGCTTTTCTAAAGGGCATGCCCTGCCCCACCAGATAATCGGCCATGTCCGTGGCGTTGAGGAACCCCACCGAGGCGGCCCGGCGCATGGTCTCGCGGTTGACGGTGATGCGCGGAATCATCTGGGCGTTGATGGAAAGGCAGGCCTTCAAGGTATCCACGGCATCGAAGAGCGGCTCCTTGTCTTCCTGCATGTCGCGGTTATAGGCCATGGGCAAACTCTTCATCAGGGTGATCAAGGCCACCAGGCGCCCACCACCCGGCCGGTCTTGCCGCGCACGATCTCGGGGATGTCCGGGTTCTTCTTCTGGGGCATGATGCTGCTGCCCGTGGCAAAGGCATCGGAGAGGGTGATGAAACCGAACTCCGCCGTGGACCAGAGGACGAACTCTTCCGACATGCGGCTCAAGTGAACCATGCAGATGCTCGCCGCCGAGAGAAATTCGATGGCGAAATCACGATCCGCCACCGCGTCCATGCTGTTGGCGCTGACCGCGGGGAAATCCAAAAGCTCGGCCGTGTAGGCCCGGTCGATGGGATAGGTCGTTCCCGCCAGGCGGCGGCCCCCAGGGGCATGACGTTGATGCGGCCCAGACAGTCGGCGAAACGCTGCTGATCGCGGGTGAACATCTCGTAGTAGGCCAGCATGTGATGGGCGAAGAGCACCGGTTGGGCCCGCTGGGTGTGGGTGTAACCGGGCATGACCACGTCGGCGTGCGCCTCGGCGATCTCCACCAGCACCGCGCGCAGGCGTTTGATCAGATCCAGGGTCTGACGGGTTTCGTCACGCAGGTACATGCGCACATCCAGGGCCACCTGGTCGTTGCGGCTGCGGGCCGTGTGCAGCTTCTGAGCCACCTTTCCGGCCACATGGAGCAGCCGCGCCTCGATGTGCATGTGGATGTCTTCCAGGCTGTCGTCAAAGGTGAACTCGCCGTGGTCCAGTTCCCGTTGGATGGTGCCAAGGCCTTCCACCAGTTGGGAGGCCTCCTCGTCGGTGATCACGCCAACCTTGGCCAGCATGCGGCAATGGGCGATACTCCCGGCGATGTCATACGGGTATAGTCGCCGGTCGTAGGCGATGGAGGCGGTGAAGGCCTCCACGCTTTTGTCCGTCTTCTCCGCAAAGCGTCCGTCCCAGGGTTTGTCCGCCATGGTCGGCCCTATCCTTTCTGCTGCATGAGCTTGCGGATGCGAAGCCTCAGGGCGTTGAGCCGGATGAAGCCCTCGGCATCGGCCTGGCTGTAAACATCGTCATCCTCGAAGGTGGCGTGGGCTTCGCTGTAGAGGGAACGCTCGGACTTGCGGCCCCTTAAGATGCAGTTGCCCTTGTACAGTTCCAGGCGCACCACGCCGGAAACGTTCTTCTGGGTGCTGTCGATCATGCCCTGCAAAACCTCCATTTCCGGCGAGAACCAGAAGCCGTTGTAGATCAGCTCGGCGTAGCGCGGAATCATGGCATCGCGCAAATGCATCACCTCGCGATCCATGGTGATCGACTCCATGCCCATGTGGGCCAGGCGCAGGATCGTGCCGCCCGGGGTTTCGTACACGCCGCGGGATTTCATGCCCACGAAACGGTTTTCCACGATATCCACGCGGCCGATGCCGTGCTTGCCGCCCAGGCGGTTGAGTTCGGCCAGGAGGTTGGCCGGGGAAAGCGTCTGGCCGTTGATCGCCACGGGGTCACCGGCTTCGAAGGTGATCTCGATGGTTTCGGGGGTGTCCGGCGCATCCTTGGGCGAGACGGTCAGGGTGAAAATATCGTCGGGCGGGCCGGCCCAGGGATCTTCCAGGATGCCGCCCTCGTAGCTGATGTGGAGCAAATTGCCGTCTGTGCTGTACGGCTTTTCATGGGTGGTGGGCACATGGATACCGTGCTTTTGGGCAAAGGCCATCAGGGCCGTGCGGGAGTGCAGGTCCCATTCCCGCCAGGGCGCCACGATCTTGATATCCGGTTTGATGGCATAGTAACTCAGCTCGAAACGCACCTGGTCGTTGCCCTTGCCCGTGGCGCCATGGCTGACCGCATCGGCCCCCTCGATGGCGGCGATCTCCATCTGTCGCTTGGCGATCAACGGCCGGGCGATGGAAGTTCCCAACAGGTACTGTCCCTCGTAGATCACGTTGGCCCGAAAAGCCGGAAAAACGTAATCGCGGGCGAAGTCTTCCTTGAGGTCATCCACATAGGCCTTGACGGCCCCGGTCTTCATTGCATTGGCTTCCACATGGGTCAGGGAGTCGGTCTGACCGATGTCGGCCGAGAAGGTCACCACTTCGCAGTCGTAGGTCTCGATGAGCCATCGCAGAATTACCGAGGTATCCAACCCACCGGAATAGGCCAGGACCACTTTGTTGATCTTTTCCGTCACTTCCGTTCTCCTTCGATAAAATAGACTTTTACAACGTTAGGGCAGGAGCTCATCCAAACAGCGGATCAGCGCGTTGATTTCGTTTTTCTCTATAATCAGCGGCGGCGCGAAACGCAAGGTATCGCCCTGCACGCAGTTGACCAGAAACCCCCGTTCCAGCAACTTGCCGATCAGGTCGTCGGCCGGGGCATCCAACTGCATGCCCAGCAAAAGGCCCTGGCCGCGAACGTCGAGGATGCAGCGGTGCCGCAGCTTGAGTTTGCTCAGGGCATCCTTGAAATACGCCCCGGTCTCTCCGGCACGCTCGATGACCTTGTCCTCCAGCAGGATGGTCAGGGCCGTAAGGGCGGCGGCCGTCACCAGCGGGGTGCCGCCGAAGGTCGAGGCATGGGCGCCCACGCCGAAACTTTGGGCCACCTTCTCCGTGGCCAGCATGGCGCCGATGGGAAGCCCGTTGGCCAGGGCCTTGGCCAGGGTCATGATGTCCGGAACGACGTCGTAGTGTTCGTGGGCGAAGAGTTTGCCGGTGCGGCCCATGCCGGTTTGAATCTCGTCCAGGATCATCAGCGCGCCCCGTCGGTCGCACAACTCACGGACCTGCGTCAGGTAACCCAGTTCCGGCGGATGGATGCCCCCCTCGCCCTGAATCGGCTCGAGCAGGACGGCGCAAGTGTGATCGTCAACCGCGGCCGCCAAGGCCTCGATGTCGTTAAAAGGCACGAAGGAAAACCCTTCCAAAACCGGGGAGAATCCCTTCCGGATCTTGTCCTGGCCGGTGGCCGACAGCGTCGCCATGGTGCGCCCGTGGAAGGATTTTTCCATGCAGACGATGCCAAAGCGCTCCGGCTGTCCCTGGTCCTTGGCGTATTTGCGGGCCAGCTTGATGGCCGCCTCGTTGGCCTCGGCCCCGGAATTGCCGAAGAAAACGCGGTCGGCAAAGCAATTCTCGGTCAACAGGCGGGCCAGTTCGGTCTGCGGAATGGTGTAGTAAAGATTGGAGACATGCACCAGTTCCCCGGCCTGGCGGGCAATGGTTTCGGCGATGCGCGGATGGGCGTGGCCCAGGTTGCACACGGCGATGCCGGCAACGAAATCGGTGTACTGGCGCCCCTGGGTGTCCCAGAGGTTACAGCCCTTGCCGCGCTGCAACACGATGGGGAAGCGTTTATAGGTCGCCGCAATCACCCGGTCCGCGGTGTGCATGATTGATTCTGTCATTCTTTTTTCTCCGAAAAAAAGGTTCGGGGGTGGAGGATAGGATTCTTTCGTCCTTCAGCCTAAATACCTTCCGCCTAAAAACCTGCTTTTATTCTGTCACTTCCGTCCCGATCCCCCGGTCGGTAAACAGCTCCAGCAAAATCGCATGCCGGCGCTTGCCGTTGATGATCGGAACCTTGCTCACGCCGTTTTTGATGGCGTGCAGGGCGTATTCGATTTTGGGAATCATGCCGCCGGAAATGCCGCCGTCGGCAATCATCCGCCCGATGGTGGCCGCATCGATGGAAGAGATCAGCTGGCCCTCGGCATCCATCACCCCATCCACATCGGTAAGCAGGATCAACCGTCCGGCGGAGAGCGCCGTGGCGATATGGCTGGCCACCAGGTCGGCGTTGATATTGTAGGTTTCCCCCTGGCGCCGGCCCCCACGGGGGCGATGATGGGAATGAAGCCTTTTTCCGAAAGGGTGTGAATGATGGCCGGATTGATGCGGGTCACCTCCCCCACCATGCCCGGGTCGATGATCTCCGGCGGACTGCCCGCGTCGCTCTGGTGGACGATGTGCATCTTGCGGGCCTCGATGAGGCCGCCGTCCTTGCCGCTGAGCCCGACGGCCTTGCCGCCCTGCTGATTGATCTGGGCCACGATGCTCTTGTTGACCTTGCCGCCCAGGACCATTTCGACAACATCCATGGTGGGGCCGTCGGTCAGGCGCATGCCGCGCACGAACTGGGGCCGGATGCCCATCTGGTCGAGCACCCGGTTGATCTGGGGGCCGCCGCCATGCACCACCACCGGGTTGAGGCCGATAAATTTAAGCAGCGTGATGTCGCGGGCGAAGTCGGTTTTGAGCTGCTCGTCCACCATGGCATGGCCGCCGTACTTGATCACCACGGTCATCCCGGAAAACTGGCGGATGTAAGGCAGCGCCTCGATCAGAATGTCGGCCACCGTCGAATTGGGGGCAAGGGTTTCAGGTGACATAGGGACTTCCTTCTTTTTATAAAATATACCGGCTCAGATCCTCGTCGTCCTTGATGGCCTTGAGCTTTTCGGTCACATAGGCCCCGTCGATCACATAGCGGGTGTCGGCCAGATCGGGCGCGTCGAAAAGGATATCCTCCAGAAGCCGTTCCATGAGCGTATGCAAACGCCGCGCGCCGATGTTTTCCGTGCGGGTGTTGACCTCCTCGGCGATCTCGGCAATCTTCTCCACCGCCTCGTCGGCAAACACCAGCTCGACGCCCTCGGTGCGCAAAAGGGCCATGTACTGCAGCAAGAGGGCGTTCTGCGGCTCGGTCAGGATGCGCACGAAATCCCCGCGCCCCAGGGCATCCAGGGTCACCCGGATGGGAAAACGGCCCTGCAGCTCCGGAATCAGGTCCGAGGGTTTGATCGCGTGAAAGGCGCCCGAAGCGATGAACAGGATATGGTCGGTCTTCACCGGCCCGTACTTGGTGTTCACCGTGGAGCCCTCCACGATGGGCAGAAGATCACGCTGCACCCCTTCGCGGGAGACATCCGGGCCGTGGCCCTTCTCTCCGCCACCGGCAATCTTGTCGATCTCGTCGAGAAAGATGATCCCGGCCTGCTCCACGCGGATGACCGCCTCCTGCACCACCGCTTCCATGTCCACCAGATTCTGGGCTTCCTCGGCGCTCATGATCTTCAGGGCCTCGGGCACCTTGACCTTGCGCCGACGGGTGTTCTTGGGCAGCAGCGGGCCGAGCATGTCCTTGAAGTTGATGCCCATCTCCTCCATGCCGACATTGGAGAAGATCTCCACCATGGGCATGCTGCGATCGGCCACGTCCAAATCCACATAGCGGCTGTCCAGCTTGCCGGCCTTGAGCATCTTGCGCAGCTTCTCCCGCGTGGAGTGGCTGTTTTCGGCGGTTGCGCTAACCACCTCGAGCCCGCCTTCACCGGTGGTTTCGCTACGCGGGCGGTCCGCCTTGGGCAACAAGAGATCCAGCATGCGCTCCTCGGCGATGTGGCCGGCCTTCTCCCGCACGGCGTCCTGGGCGGCGGCGCGCATGGCGTTGACCGTCAGTTCGGTCAGGTCCCGCACCATGGACTCCACGTCCCGGCCCACGTACCCCACTTCGGTGAACTTCGAGGCCTCGACCTTGTAAAACGGTGAATCGCTGAGCCGGGAGAGGCGTCGGGCGATTTCGGTCTTGCCCACGCCCGTGGGCCCGATCAGGATGATGTTTTTGGGCGCGATCTCGTCCCGCAGATCATCGGGCACCTGCCGGCGCCGCCAGCGGTTGCGCAGGGCGATGGCCACCGACCGTTTGGCCGCATGCTGTCCGATGATGTATTTATCGAGTTCGGCGACGATTTCGCCAGGTTTCAGGTCATTCATGCGTTAACAGCTCATCGATGGTAATCTGGTCATTGGTAAAGACGCACAGGGAGGCGGCAATTTTCATGGCCGTCTCGACAATCCGGCGTTCGTCCAGCCCGGTCTCGGTCAACAGCGCCGTGGCCGCCGCCTGGGCCGCCACCCCGCCCGAGCCGATGGCCATCACGCCCCGGTCCGGTTCAATCACGTCCCCGCTGCCGGAAATGAGCAGCATGGTGTTGCCGTCCGCCGCGATCATCAGCGCCTCCAGGCGGTGCAGGATCTTGTCCGCGCGCCACTCGCGAGCCAGTTCCACGGCCGCCCGGGTCAGGTTGCCGTTGAAACGCTCCAGCTTGTGCTCCAGTTTCTCGGTCAGGTTCAGGGCATCGGCCGTGGCGCCGGCAAATCCGACCAAAATCCGGTCCTTGTAGATCCGCCGCACCTTTTTGGCATGGTGCTTGACCACCGTGTTGTTGAGCGTCACCTGGCCGTCACCGGCCATCACCACGCGATCCTTGCCGCGCACGGCCAGAATGGTCGTACCGTGGAACCGGTATGCGTGTTCCGCTGCTGAAAATGATTTGGGCAAACCGTTTGATCCTTTCCGGGTTAGTTCCGGGGATGGGCCTTGTCGTAGACCGCCATCAGCCGGTCGATGCTCACATGGGTGTATTTCTGGGTGGTGGACAGGCTCTTGTGGCCCAATAGCTCCTGAACCGTCCTCAGATCGGCGCCCGCATCGAGCAGATGGGTGGCGAAACTGTGTCGGATGCCGTGGGGTGAAATCGGCACGGCCAGGCTGCAACGCCGAATCAAATCCTCCAGGATGCGGCCCACGGACCGGGCGCTGAGCCGACCTTTGTTCTTGTTCAAAAACAGGGGGCCGTCGACCTCGGTACCGATGCCGGCCTGCTGGTAAAGCCGGTCCCGGTAGGCCTTGATGCGCGCCAGGGCCGTTTGGCCCACGGGCA
>NZ_BBCC01000160.1 GCF_001311845.1 Desulfosarcina cetonica JCM 12296
GGTTCGGCCCGTTGACGGGCATCATTCACGGTGCCGGCCTCAACCGGCCCCGCCTCACCGGGCAGGTCAAGCCGGAGCAGGCGTTTGCCGAAACCGCGCCCAAGGTGCTGGGCCTCCTGCATCTGATGGACGCGCTGGAAGCCAAACCGCCCCGCCTGATCATGGCCATGGGGTCGATCATCGGTATCACCGGGATGCCCGGCAACGGCTGGTACGGTTTTTCCAATGAGGCGATGGACCTGGCCTTGCGCGGTTTTGCCGCGACCCATCCGCAGACCGAGGTGATGACCATCGCCTACGGCGTCTGGCGCGACGAAGGCATGGGGGCGCGCATGGGAAGCGTGAGCACCCTGCGCGAAAAAGGCATCGATGCGATTCCCACCCCCGAAGGTGTCGGCCGGTTTGTCAATCTCTTTACCCACCACCCGGGCTACCGGCAGGTGGTGGTGACCGCCCGCATGGGAGGACTGGATACCTGGCATTATGACCTGCCCGATATCCCCGAAGATCCGTTTTCTGGATCGGCGCGTGCATATGACTCCCGGGGTGGAGGCGGTTTTTTCCACCCGACTGACCCTCGAATCCGATCCCTACCTCATGGATCACCAATTCCAGGGGTCCTATCTCTTCCCCACGGTGTTCGGCCTGGAGGCCATGGCCCAGGTCGCCCGATACCTGTGTGGTCTGGATACCTTTTCACAGGTGCAGTTCCGCGACGTCCAATTGTCGCGACCCATTACCGTCGATCCGGAGCAGGGCGCCGAGATCATCGTCCGGGCGGTCCTGGCCGAGAAATCGGACGACGGTCGCCAAATCGTTCAAGCCGGCATCGTCAAGCAGGGCGCCGGCGTGCAGAGTGATTTCTTCTCGGCCACCCTGGTTCTGGATTTTTCGGATGATCCGCCGGCGATTTCGTTCGCCTTGCCACAGGCGCCGCTGCCGCTGGATCCCGGCACCGACCTGTATCGCCAGACCCTGCTTTTCCAGGGGCCGCGCTTTCAGGGTATCCAGACCGTCTGGTCGATCCGGCAGGACGGCGAAGATAGCGGCCAGACCCTCTTCCGCTCCCGGGTTCAGGCACCGCCGGAATGCGCGGTGGCCGCTTTTGACCGGCCCATGACGGCAGGCGGTCTTGCCCTGGGCGATGCCTTTTTCACCGATACCTTGCTGCAGAGCGCGGCCCTTTTGGTTCCCCAGGATACCAGCCTGCCGATCTCCATCGGTCGTCTGGATCTCTATCCGGCTTTCTTCGGCGATACCCGGACCGCCACCGTGCGCACGGAGCTGATCCGGCGGGAAACCCAGGATCTGGTCTACCGGGTGAGCGCCGTCGATGACGCAGGAACCGTGATGGCCGTGCTCGACGACTACCGTTTGCGGATTCTCAAGCACCATGACGACTATCCGCGCGTGGGGGATCTGGTTTCACCCGAGATGCGCGATCGCCAGCTGATCGATCAGGCGATTGTCCAGGCCTGCCGGCATTTTTCACTTACCCCCCCTACCTGGCCCTGGCCTGCATCCCCGGTCTCCACGAGCATGCCAAGGCCGATCGCCAAGAGATGGAAAAACCGCTTCTGGCCCGGACACTGACGGCGGTTGCCGCGCAGTATGACCTGGGCGCCGATGCCATCTCCGTTGCCTGGCGGGAAGACGGCAAGCCCATGGTGACCGGTGTGACGGCCGATGTCTTGGATGTCTCCCTTTCCCATGAAGACCGCTACTGTTGCTGCGTCTGCGGTCCCGGGCCGGTGGGCTGCGATCTGGCCGCCATCACCCCCAGGGACCGGGCCGGTTGGATCGGCCTTTTGGGCAGCGCTCGCAGCGCCCTTCTGGAAAGCCTGGTCATGGACGGGGATTCCCTGGACCAGGCCGGCACGCGCATCTGGGCCGCCACGGAAACCCTGGTCAAGGCCGGCGGCCCGGTCAACGCGCCCCTCACCGTTTCCGGGCGTGCGGAGACGGCCGTGCGTTTCACCACCGACGACGGCATCCAGATTCTGACCCTGGCCATTCGCCTGACCTGGGGGGTGCCGCTGATTTTGGCCTTTACGGTGAACGGCGAAGTGGTTCCGCGGGTGCCCGACGACCTGCTTACCGCCGACTATCCGGGCTACGAGCCGCTCTACAAAACCCGGCCTTTTGAGATGATCGAAGGCGGTCCCCAGGGACAACTGGTATTCGTTCAACGGTTGCCGGTGACCTTTCAACCGAGTGCCAATCTCAGCCGGACGATCTATTTTGCCAACTTCATCAAATGGATGGGCAACACCCGCGAGGCCTCGGCCTGGCCGGTGTTGGCGCGCATGTCCGAGCAGTTTGCCAGCGGCCGCTGGGGCGGGGTGACCAACTATGGCCACCTGAAAATTCTCGGCGAGGGCCGTACCAGCGATCAGATCGAAATTCTCATGTGGGTCTCGGACAACAGCGGCCCTGAGAACTCCACCATGACGCTCTCCTACGATTTTCGCCGCATGCTTCCCGGCGGCCGGTTCCAGCGTCTGGCCTTCTGCCGGCTGCAGACCACCTGGGTGGAGATTTTGGGGCCCGGCGTGGCCAAAGTGGCCCCCTATCCGGCTTATTACGGTCAGTTCATCGAGGATATGTGCCCCCGTTTCGACGCGCCGGATACGCCGGAGCCCATGGAGGAGTCCCTGGCGCACCTCTTCGATACGGAGGACGACACACCGATCTATCAGGCGCCCTCGGGGCCCGAGGTGCGGCCCATCGTGCGCGAGCAGACCTTCGAAACCACCCTGGCCCACGCCAACCTGGTGGGAAACATCTACTACGCCAACTACTACGACTGGCAGGGTCAGGTCCGCGACCGGTTTTTCTATGAACTGATTCCCGACTACTACCATGGTATCGGCGAGAAGGGCGAGCTGCTGACCCTGGAGAGCCGTGTCGATCACCTGCGTGAGGCCATGCCCTTCGATCGCCTGGTGCTGACCCTGGCGGTAAAGGAATTGCGCCGGTGCAGCGTGACCTTTCACGTGGATTACTTCCGTATTGAGCCGGACGGCAGCCGGGTGAAGATCGCCTACGGCATGCATCGCGCCGTATGGGTGATGCGCGACCGAACGGGCCGGGCCGTGGCCGCGCCTTTTCCCGACCGGGTGTGGGCGGCCTTTGAGACGGCGATCCGGCGAACGTCCGGAGGGTAACCGGTCGTGATCCATTTTCTTTCTTTCAACAAATCGCCGGTATCCTTTGCTCTTGATCTGTGGCACGGCGCGCAAACTTACAACCAACAGGAGATAGACCATGGCTGATGGCATTTGGCGGACACAGGTAGTGGCCGGAAATACATTTAACATTCTCTTTCAGGAGGAAGAGGCGGACTGTGGACCGTGCTGCTGCGCGATGATTGTCAATATGATTGACGGGTCAAAACCCACGTCGACCTCCATCCAGAGCAATATGCCCCAGGGGGCATATGCCAAGTCAACTCGTGACCGGTCTGGCTTCAAGCCCACCATTTTCCACCAAGTGGGGCTTGTGGCACCCGATGAATACCACAGCTCGGGCACTTATATTAATGCTCTCGGCCATGCCTTGGCCCAGTTCGGGATTGCCAACACCCCGCATGGCAACGATGGCACAAGTCTGCGGAAAGCGATGCGTAGCGCGTCCTCCGCAAGGCCGATCATCGTTCTGGTGCAATGGCATGGCGGCGGTGGTCACTGGATCGTGATCGCGGGCAGCGAGCATCATCGAAAAGGGCTTTTCGGGGGATTCCGGGGATATACCCGGCTCACCATTCTGGATCCGTATTATGGTGGGACGACCCTGAATGGGACCAGCAGTACCTACGTGTCGGCCACCCGTGAAGGCAGTCATGGAACGGGCTCTTTCGCTCCCTACTGGCTGCAAGTGGACTGATTTTGGGTCCGATGACGACAGGCAAAAAGGCGCCCAGTGGGGCACCGAGGTCAACGAACAGCAATTTGCGCGGATGAAGGATGCATGACGTGGGAAGTGGAGTCGTCGGGCGGGGTTGATCCGTGTACTGGTGAAGGGATCGCGGTACCCGGCCGCTTCGACCGATCACCTCAGGTGTACCTGTTGAACCATACGGTCGGGCGATTTACACCATGCCGGCACATGCAAAAGAGCATTGCCGCCACCTCCGGCAATGCTCTTTTTTTATCCTACCGCCAACCGGTGATCGGTGTTACAGGCTGCTGTCGGTAAGTGTATGCAGGAAAGCGACCAACGCATCGACTGCTGTGCACTCAATCCCAGATTGCCAACCTCCGTAATATTGACGGTTTCCGGAATTTCCGCCGCTGTTGTCGTGGTGCTATAGTAACCCGCTCTATCGTTATAGAAATTGACGATATCCGTCAGGGTCGGGAAAAAACCGTTGTGGGTGTAGGGGGGCGTCAGGGCGATGTTGCGGAGCGTCGAGACCTTGAACAGGCCTTCCGTGCCCGCAGCCTGAGCATCAGTGTACCCCAACAGTCCGGTTACCGTGCCGTAGAGCCCCAGATCCGTATTCCAATCTTCAGGGTTGGCGCTGCCATAGTGCAGCGTATTGGCAGTCGGATTGACGGGCACGCCCAGATTGTCATAGCTAAAATCCGTGAACAGCGTCATGCCTTGCGAATCCGTCGGTGTGGCGATCGGTCCGCTGGGATGACACGCGGCGCAGTTTCCGCCCTCGTTGGGGTCGGCAATCTCGCCGATGTTGTCATTCGGGCTGTTGAAGAGCGCCAGGCCTTCCAGTTCCATCGCTGAGAATACCGTAGAGGTGATTGGATTTCCGGCGGCGTCGACGACCACGCCGTCTGGACTTAAGACGATCGTGCTGACGTCGAACCCTTGTTCGGCAGCGAACTGGTCAAACTTTGAAGAAAACTTGTTGAGATCCAGGGAGCGTTCGTAGGTGGCGATGGCGAAGGCAATATCATTGTAGAGCTCATTCCCGGGGATCCCCCAAAAGTTGTAGTCAGCTCCGAACGCATTCTTGAACAGCTTTTCGTAGTGGTTGGTCCTGACCTTGGCGACGAGTTCATCCGGTGTCAGCCCCATCTCGACCGGATTCTGAAAGGGGCCTTTGGCCTGATCGGCCAGCGGATCGTAGGTGGGGCCTGTTGGTGTTGGTACATCGTTAACTGTCACCTCGATGCCGCCCGTGTCGGTATTTTCCACGCCGGTCGCCCGCCCATCCCAGAACAACCCGCCGGTGCAGAAAAGTTCTCCACCAACAAACGCGCAGTCCATTTGTGGGCTGAATCCCGCATACGCGGCCGTGGGGGCGTTGCGGCCGCCGAACAAGGTTGGATCCGAACCGTCCGATACCGGAAACATCACCGGATCCATCCGGTTCTGGGGGTCGGCGAACTTGGCCGCTGGGTGGTGGCAGGTCTGACAGGATTGGTTTTCGTTCAAGGATAGCTTGGTGTCAGTGTATAGCTTTTTTCCCAGGACTTCCATATTGTCAAGATTACCCGCCATCACGGTCGAGGCAAGAAAAAGCGACGCCACGGCAATGGGGAAAAACAAGTTCTTTTTAAGCATCTTATCTCCCTTTCAGTCTCATTAGTTGGTTGTAGTTGGCGGACAGGTCGGTGTCCCGATAGATCAGGCCGCCCAGTTTTTCCATGTCGGTCAATGCGCTGGCCGTTGCGGCCGACAGGACCAGGACCATCAGCAGCACGAAGCCAAGGATGAATTTCTTCCGCATTCCAGACCTCCTTATTCCAGACCTCCTTTTAATCGATTTAGAATGAATTGTTGATAAGGGCGCGATATGCGCAAATAGAAGTTCTCACCTCCTTTCCGGGATTTGAATCGTCCAGAGCAAAGGCGACCAATTATCTGAGAAGAGACGTCTGGCAAAAAGAAAAAACGCCTAGTAGACAGATACAGAACGAATGGGCGGTGAAAAGGTTACACGACTTTTTTGTCGGATTAAAAAATATAAAAATTAGGTCAGGATTCGTTTCATCCTGGCCGCTATCGTGGCTTTCAGGTTTTCGTGCTCGGCTATGCCAATAAGGGTCAGCTGCGCCTGGTGACGGGTGACCATCTGGTTGATCATTTCCAGTGACGCTTGGCTGACCTGATCGTGGTCCAGGCAACAGGTAACTCCTTCGCATGGGCACTGTATGGATGTAGGTCAAGGGCCACGAGTATCTGCATGGGTTCTGCCTCCTCATTTATAGTGTGAAAAAGGGGGGGTGGCTATTTAACCAGCAGAGTCGCCGATGACACCCGGCTGAGCAGATCGATGGTCAGGTCCCGCTGATGGGGGCTTTGTGGCAGACGGGTGCCGACCAGACCATAGGCGCCGAGGTTCACGCCGATTTGCTGGGGGCGATCGCGGATGATCCAGCTTGCCTCGGGTGTCCAGCCGTTTGTGGCCAGATGATCGATCGCGGCTTCGATAAGCCGGCGTCCCTCGGCTTCTTCGGGTTGCGGGGCGTCCGTGACGTTGGTCATCGATGGCGCCCGGTCGTTGGTGGTGTATTCGCAATAGAACATGCCGGGAGGATATTTCTCGTTTTCCGCCGCTTCCACTTTTCTTCCTTTTTTGGTGTTCAGGACGATGGGTGGATCTTGGCTTCCGCCCGTTTGACGGTCTCGAGAATTTCTCCCAGCTTGAACGGTTTGACCAAAAAGTCGAAGACGCCTTTCTGGAACGACTCCCGGGCCGTTTCCATGGTGGCGAACCCCGTGATGACGATGACTTCCGTCTTCGGGGAGCGATCCTTGACCTCGGTCAGAAACTGCATGCCGTCCAGGCCATCCATCTTGAGATCGGTGATGACGATATCGAAGGTGGCCTGCTGGATGCGATTGAAGGCCTCCGCCGAGCGCGAGAACACCTCCACGGCATATCCCGCCTTTTCCAGCGCCGGTCTCAGCCGCTTGAGAACAATGGTCTCGTCGTCGAGAACCAGAATCCCGGTTTTTGTTTCCTTGATCATGGTTTCTCCCTTCATCCACCTTTGATCGGTTGGTCCATCTTAAGCTGTTTTTTAAATTCCCTGGCAAAGGCGCCGACCTGGGCATCACTGGTCATCTTGACGTCCAACTGGCGCGTGAAGCCGACCAGGCGACCCAGAAGAACCATTTTTTTGGCCATCCACCGGGCGTCGAGCTTCTTGATGCGTCCGATGACCAAATCTCCCCGCAGGTCCACGTTGAAATCGTACTGTGCCAGGGTTTCATAGATCAACCGCGCCCGGCGGGAGCGGCGCTGGGGGTCGGTGACACCCCCCATGAACCGGAAATACGCGTAGTTGTCATTGATCTGTTCACCGATGTAGGCGTCGATCAGGTTGAAATGGTAGCCCAGCCGCAAATTGATGTTGGCATAGTTCTCGGAGATGACGGCCAGGTTCTGGCCCACCTGCTGGGGATTCACCACGTGCGAGGAAAACGTCCGCGTCAGGCTGGACATGAAGCTGCTGAAATCCACGGACATGGGTTCCCGGCTCCACACTCCCGGTGCACAAAGCCCGTCCAGGAACGCCTTCATCGGAACCGAGCGGATTTGGTCGCGGGTGACGCGGGCGTGCCCATCCGTTTCCGATTCGTTTTCCGTTTCGCCGAGGCCGTTGTTGATGTCGATGACGACCAGGTCCAAGGGGATATCGAGGGCGAGTTTGCGGCTGGCGGTTTCGTCATGCCAGCGGTGCTGGTAGTTGAGATTGGCCAGCTCCTCCACGGCTTTTTCGTGAATGAAACGGGTGATGTCGTGGAAGCTGCGGCACGCCTGGGGCGTAAAATTCCTGGCGTGGGGGTCCACCAGATTCAAGGGGGTGATCTTTTTCAGAATCCGTCGCAGGAGCCGGTACTCGTAGGTTTCCTCGAAGGCCTCTTCCATGAAGCCATAATAGCAAAGCGCCTGGATACGGCCTTCATAGACGATGTTTTCCTGGGCATCGAGGGTGATCTCCTGGCCCGTTGTGAGAAGCGCGGTGGCCATGTGGGTGTTGACCACGGTCGGGATGCGGAACTCCCGGGCGATCGTGGCCATGTGGCCGGTGGCGCTGCCCACGTCGGTGATGATGCCGCTGGCCTTGCAGGCGACCTTGGCGTAGCGGGGTGAAGTCTTCTTGGCCACCAGGATCGAACCGTTGGGAAACCGATTTAAATCCTTGTCGTTGCGCACGATGAACGCCTTGCCCGTGGCGATGCCGTTTTGAACGATGATGCCCCGGCCGGAGAAAATGACCGGGTGCCGGTCGCTGAGCGAAGCGATGTCGCACATCGCCGGCGGTACGTGAAGCGCGATGTTCAGTGCCCGGGCCTGCAGGATCACCAGACGGCCCTGTTGATCGAAGGCCCACTCGATATCCTGGGGGCATTTGAAATAGCGTTCGATGACCAGGGCGGTTTCCGCCAGGGCTTTCACCTGATCGTCGGAGAGGGCAGGGCGCATCTGGTCGGCTTCGTCCACGGAATGATCGGTGCATCCACCGGCCGGATCAGACACCAGTTGACGAGGCTTGGGGACGATCTCACGCTGCACCACGGAATGCGGAAATTCCCGGGAGACCGTAAACCGGTCGGCTTCCATGGTGCCGTCCACGATTGGCCCGCCAAGGCCCCAGGCCGCCGAGATCGTCATGGTGTCGTGGCTGGGCGAGCTTGGGTCCAGGGAATAGAGCACACCGCTCACCGTGGCGTCGATCATCTCCTGGCAGGCCACGGCCATGGCGACTTCCGCTTCGGCAATGCCTTTTTGTTGCCGGTAGGCCATGGCCGATGGCGAAAAGGCGCTGGCCAGCACGGTCTTGTAGGATTCCAGGAGATCCTGGGGCGTTTGGTTCAGCAGGCTGCGGTACTGGCCGGCAAAGGAGTGCTCGCCGTCCTCTCCCATGGCGCTGCTGCGCACGGCCAGAAGCAGGTGCCGGCGGCCATTTTTTGCTGCAGCGGTTTGAGGGCCCGTTTGATGGCGCGGGTCAGCGGCGGCGGCAGGGTGCTGGCGGCAAAGCGATCCAGCAGCTTGGCGGAGGCGGCGTCCAATGCGATCCGGCCCGCCTGCCAGTCGCTCAAGATTTCGGACAGCGGCGCTTGAAGTTGGTTGTGATCCAGAAAACACTGATATGCCCGCGTGGTGATGGCGAACCCTTCCGGGACGGCGATTCCCAGGCGGTTGCGGATTTCGGCGATATGGGCGTTTTTGCCGCCCACCACATCATCCAGGTCGCTGGTGACGATGTCGTAGGGGATCACATATTCGGTCTGCGGAATAACCACCCGGCCGGCCAACTCCTCTTCGATATCACGGCGAATGCGACGGGCGATGGTATCCAGGGAGCGGTATTTCTGCGGCGCCAGGATATTGAATGGTAGATCAGTTCATCCACCAGCAGACCCACCTGCCGGCTCGACGCACGGATATACTGCCGGTCGAAAACATAGTCGCCGCCCAGCTTGTCGCCCATGTCGGCGATGCTTTCGAGAATTTGGTTGTTGAGTGTCAGGATGTGTTTGAACGTCTGGAACAGCGCGACAAAGGAGACCGACTCACGCGGTTGCCGCCGCATGAACATCCGGTCGGTCAAATGGGTCATCCAGTTCGTCATCATCCCTATCCGAACCTTTCATCTGCCGTCATTGCCGGAAAATCAAATCAGTGGGCACCGCCTTTGTCCTTGAACAGGATGCCGGTGGTGAGCCCGGCAATGACCGCCACCACGACGGCCAGGACCCCGTAGAGCGTGCCATGGTTGAAGGCCATGGCCGAGATCCAGGCCGGCATGCCGGTTTCGCGGGCATCGATCGTCTGGATTGCCGATGTGCTGACGGCGCCGTCCTGGATGGCCAGAACCGCGATGTGGTAATCGCCCTGGGGCAACGCTGCCGGCAGCGCCAGCGTCGCCTGGAAGGTTTTCTGGATGCCATCATCCGGGCCGTAATGAACAACGTTGGGCATCACCCCGTATAGACCGGATTTCTCCTTCAGCTTCACGAACTCATTGAAGATGGTCGCCTGATCGGTATCCGCGGCCACGATGGCGGCCTTTGCCGCCAGCCCTTTGAGGCCGAGCCCCAGAGACTGCCATGCCGGCGGCCTCTTGGCGGGCGACGGCGCATCGGCTTTCGGCAAATAGAGGAGAAAGACGCTGGGTACGTTGGATATTTCCACCGATCCCAGATTCATCCACAGCACGCCCAGGGCGCGCCCCTTTTGCTTGAGATGGCGGTCTTCCGGGGGACCGGTCAGCCGGACCAGGCGCTGGCGCCGGACGGCACCCGACCGGTAACGGCGATCTGCGCCCCGTTGAAGTCGGCGCCGATCTGGATGTGGCTGGGGTGCAGGCTGACGCCGAGATGGATGGCGGCTTCGGCCGAATAGAGGGGCTCGGCCAAGCCGACCAGGAACAGGAGCGCCAGGGTGAGGATGGTTGTTTTCACGTCAATGCCCTCCGATATAACTCAGCAGAATTTCAGGTTTGACCAACAGGCCGACAAGCATTTTGGCCATGACCAAAAGAACCAGGGATGCCAGGATGATCTTGAGTTGATCGCCTTTGAGGTGGCGACTGATCTTGGCGCCGAACTGGGCGCCCAGGGTCGAGCCGATCAACAGGATCAGGGCCAGGACGAAATCCACGGTGTGGTTGGTGTTGGCCTGCATGATGGTGACATCGATGCAGGTGAAAAGGATCTGGAAAAGGCTGGTACCGACGACCACATGCATGGGCATGCGCAAGAGGTAGACCATGACCGGCACCATGATGAACCCGCCGCCGACTCCCATGATGGCCGCCAGCACACCGACGAAGACCCCCAGGACCAGGGGCATGAGGATGGAGAGTTCAATCCCGGATTTCTCGAAGCGGGTCTGCCAGGGCAGGTGTTTGACCAGCCGGGCATACCCGGATTCGCCGCCGGTCGGGGGCGCGGCCGGTTTCACGCCGCGAATCCCCTGGAGGCTCTCGATGAACATGTAGGCGCCGACGAAGCCGAGCATGACCACATAGGTGATCTGGATCAGGAAATCGGCGTTGCCCATGTGCCTTAAGACCTTGATGAGCTGAACCCCGAGAGTGCCGCCCAGCACCCCGCCCACCAAGAGGATGATGCCCATCTTGAAATCGACGTTACCCATGCGGTAGTGGGCCAGCGTGCCGGAGGTGGAAGCGCCCACAATCTGGTTGGAATCCGAGGCCGCGGCCACGGTCGGCGGGATTCCGACCATGATCAATAGCGGGGTCATCAAGAACCCGCCGCCAACGCCAAAGATTCCGGACAACAGTCCGACAAAGCCTCCCATGGCGAAGATCAGAAGGATGTTTACGCTGTTTCCCGCAATCGGTAGATAGAGGTGCCACACGGTTCTATTCCTTTCTTTTCGGCGTCTTCGGTTTTGCGTTGACCACTTCGATGCGGCAGCCGAGCCGGTGCCGCAGGCGGTCGAGGAGGTGCCTGTCAACACCGGCGGTGTCCGTGCCGGCGGCGGATTCGACCACCACCAGGGTCACCCGGTTTTCCTGGACATGGCGCACCAGTTCATTCTCGAAATTTCCAAACGTGGTGTGGTGTTCCGTTGGAATGCCATTGGTGCGGGCTTCATGGATCAGATGGTCGAGGCGCCGGGTCGTGGCGGCGCCGGGGGTCACGGCGGAAGGATTGGCTGGCGGCGCGGTTTCGGGGAAGATTAGCAAAAAGGAAACCCTGGCGCTGATGCGCTTGGCGAGATTCAGGGCATGGATGCCGGCGAAAAGATGCGTTCGGGTTGGATCCATGGCGGCGAGGATACACTCCATGACATTCTCCTTCTGGAAGCTTTCAGCAAGGAGCGCGCCATGTATAAAAATACATAAATAACAAATTGTTACGATATTTATGAACCGATTTTGGGGTGTTCAGTTCCAATTTGAAACAAAAAAGGCGGGTAAATATGAATATCAAATAATAACAGATAGAAGTGTTGTGGATCGGAGAATCCTGTGTTTCAATATGGAACGTAGGCCGGGGCTATTTTTTGTGGGTCAGGCGGTACTGCTTGATCTTGCGCCACAAGGTGGTCCGGGGCAGGTCGAGGATCTTGCTGGCGAGGCTTTTGTTGCCGCCGGTCTTTTCCAGGACGGCGGCGATATGCCGGCGTTCCACTGCCGCGAGGGTCTGGAGCCCCTCCCCGTCGATCATGTCGATCTCCAGTTTCTGCAAGTCGTCCGGCAGTTCCCGCTCGCCGATGGTTTCCCCATCGGTCAGGGCGATGGCGCGCTGGATGATGTTTTCGAGTTCGCGAACATTTCCGGGGAAGTGATAGCGCATCAGGATATCCAGGGCCTGGGGGGCGATGGCCTTGACCGCCTTGCCGAAGGGCCGGCTGTACTTGGCGATAAAGGCGGCGATCAACAGCGGAATGTCGTTTTTGCGTTCACTCAGGCGCGGCAGCTGAAGGGTGACCACGTTGAGCCGGTAGAAAAGATCCTCGCGAAAGATTCCCTCCAGGCAGGCCTGCTTGATATCCCGGTTGGAGGCGGCCACGATGCGGATATCCAGGTCCACCGGCCGGGTGCCGCCGACCCGCAGGATGCGTTTTTCCTGCAACACGCGCAGGAGCTTGACCTGCATGGACATGGGCATTTCACCGATTTCATCCAGGAATACCGTGCCTCCGGCGGCGGTCTCGAGCAGGCCGGCTTTGGTCAGCACGGCACCGGTGAAGGCGCCTTTTTCATAACCGAACAATTCGCTGCTGATGAGTTCCTCGGTAAACCCGCCGCAGTTGAAGGAGACGAAGGGTGCGTCACGGCGGGGGCTCAGGCGGTGGATCGATTTGGCCACCAGTTCCTTGCCCGTACCGCTTTCGCCCTGGAGCAGGACGTTGCAGTCCACCATGGCGACCTTCTTGATCATGGCGAACAATTCCTGCATGGCCGGGCTGGTGCCGATGAACCCTTCGAGCAGTTCGTCACCGCCGCTCACCTGTTCACGCAACCGGCGGTTTTCGCGGCGCAGGGCGATTTTCTCGCGCGCCCCGTCGGCCAGCACGCGGATCTCCTCGAGTTTGAAGGGTTTGGTGATGTAGTGGTGGGCACCTTTTTTGATGGCGTCGATGGCCGAATCGATGGAGCCATGCCCGGTGATGATGATCACCGCCGTTTCGGCATGCCGGCCCGATAGGTGGACGAGAATTTCATCGCCGGTGATATCGGGAAGCGCCAGGTCGAGAAAAACGATATCAAAGGGATAGGTTTTCATGCGCGCGAGAAAAGGCTTGCCCGACAGGAAGGTTTCGGTCGCATAGCCATCTTTCTCCAGGACCGCCTGGAGACGCTGGCAGACGATTTTCTCGTCATCGACAACGGCGACGCGATAATTCATGTTGTGGTGACCTTTCCGTCGGCAGGCACCGGGAGCACAATCGAAAAGGTGGTTCCCCGGCCCAGGTCGCTATGGACGTCGATGCTGCCCCCGTGGGTGCGGACGATGTTGTAGACGATCGACAGGCCCAGGCCCGTCCCCTGATTGGCACTCTTGGTCGTGTAGAAGGGATCGAAAATCCGTTCCATGGCCTCCGGTGCGATGCCCGTGCCGGTGTCGGACACATCGATCTTGAGCCGACCCTGGGGGCCGCGTCCGGCATGCAGGGTGATCACGCCGCCTGACGGCATCGCCTGGATGGCGTTCAGGAGAAGATTGACCAGGGCTTGTTGCAGATCCTGCAGCTTGCCGCGAATGGTGGGCAGGTCCGGCGCGATATCTTTTTCGATGCGGATGTTGTCCACGGCCAGTTGATTCTTGATCAGGGACAGGGTGCGATCGATCACCTCGCGGATGTCGATGGTACTGAAGGTGGGCCGCTCGGTGCGTGAGAATTCAAGGAGGTTTTTGACCACCTGGCTGGCCCGGTCCGACTGGGTGAGGATATCGTCGAGCATTTCGCTGATTTCCTCGGGCGAGGTCTCGGCGTCGCTTTCGATCAGGGCCTCGGCGGTGAGGGCGATGTTGTTCAGTGGATTGTTCAGCTCGTGGCGATGCCGGAAGTAAACGTGCCGATGGCGGCCAGCTTGCGTGACTGGATCAGCTGCTCCTGCCGGGAATCGAGTTCGGCCACCATTTTGTTGAAAGAGGCGATCAGGTGCGTGATCTCGTCCTTGCGGTCCTTTTCATAGGAGATCGGCGTAAACGTCTCCCGGGCCACTTTTTCCGTGGCGCTTTCCAGCAAAAGGAGCGGCTTGAGAATGCCCGTGGTGACAAAGCGGGAGATCACGAAGGCCAGAACGATCAGAAAGACGATGCTGGCCAGGGGGATGATCAGCACCCGTTTCAAGGCCTGGTCGATGCGGTGGCGTTTTTTCTGGATCAGCAGTTGGGCGAAATCGACCAGGCTTTTCCCCTCGGCGCGCAAGTGCTCCTCATGCAGCGGATCACCGCCGCCGGGGGCGATGGTTGCATCGAGGATCTGGCGGTAATTGGCCAGATTTTTTTCGAACACCAGGGGCGCCTTGCTGCCGGTGATACCGCGGATGTCTTCCTTCAGCCCGTTGTAATCGTCGCCGACCCGCTTCAGGTAGGCCATCGCTTCCTTGAGGCTGTCCGCATCCCGGAAAAAGACGATGTTTTTTTCATAGCGGCGCAGTTCGAGGACATCGTTCAAAAGATCGTCGAAGCGTTCGATGGCATAGATTTTTTGCCGCAGCGACAGGGCGTTTTGGTAGTACAAGAGGGCCAGGACCCCGGCCACGGCCAGACACAAGGTGAAAAAAACAACGATTTTGCCGCGAATGGTTTTCATGAGAAACCTCGATGGGCGATGGGGTTGAAACCGTTCCCGGGCCGGGTTTCAGACGAACAACGGCACGATCTCAAAGCGGGTGACGTCCACCAACCCTGGTCGGTCAGTTTCAGATCGGGAATGACCGGCAGGGCCAGAAACCCCAGGGTCATGAAGGGATCGCTGAGGCTGGCACCCAACGCTTGCGCGGCGTCGATCATGCAGTCCATTTGGTCACGGACCGTTTCCAGCGGTTGATCGGACATGAGACCGGCCACGGGCAAGGGGAGTTGGGCCAGGACGCGCTCACCCATCACGGCGCCGAACCCGCCGTCCATGGCGACGACCGCCGTAACGGCGGCGCGCATCTCCGCATCGCTGACCCCGGCGACGATGATATTGTGCGAATCATGGGCCACGCTGGAGGCGATGGCACCGCGATTCAGCCCAGGCCGGTGACGAAGCCCTTGCCCATGTGGGCCTTTCCCGTATGGCGATCCACCACGCCAGCTTGACCAGGTCACGGCCCGGATCACTGACGGCCATGCCGTCGCGTTCGGCGGCCGGCATGATTTCGCAGCGGGTGACCACCTGGTCGGCGATGGCCCGGATGACGCGCAGGCGCGATCCTTCCAGGGGAATGGAAAAATCGAGGCCGGCGGGATCGAGATGCATGGCG
>NZ_BBCC01000161.1 GCF_001311845.1 Desulfosarcina cetonica JCM 12296
CGGAGCACCGCCTTGCGCGAGCCACCACCTCGCGCGGGCTGAACGGCTTGCAGATATAATCGTCGGCGCCGATTTCCAGCCCGATCAGCCGGTCGATTTCGTCGACCCTGGCGGTAACCATGATCACGGGAATGTCCGAGACTTTGCGCAACTCGCGGCAAACGGTGACGCCATCCATGCCGGGCAGCATCAGATCCAGCAGAACCAAGGCCGGCGAAAGGGCACGGATCTTGTCCAGGACTTCATCTCCCCGGCTCACACAGGTCGCTTTGAACCCCGCCTTGAGCAGATAATCCTTCAGCAATTCGGCGAGCTTGACTTCATCTTCAACGATCAAAAGGTGTTCATCGGCCATGATGGCGCCTTTCGATTCAGGTCATTGGGGCCAACGCGGCAGGCTGATGCCGATGGTCAGCCCGCCCAAAATGCCGGGTTCCGCCCATATGCGTCCCTGATGGCGGTCGATGATATTCCGGCAGATGGACAGCCCCAAGCCGCTGCCCCCGGTCTCACGGCTGCGTGAAGGGTCCACCCGAAAGAGGCGGTCGAAGAGGCGCGGCAGGGCTTCTGCCGGCACGCCGGGACCGGAATCCTGGAACAGGAGCGTCAACGTCTGTTGGTCGGCCGCTCCCGTTATAGCCAACTTGCCGGGGGTTGCAACATATTTCAGGGCATTATCTAACAAGTTGGTGAAGACCTGCGCCAGACGGTCTCCGTCACCACGGATAGAGGCCTTGTCCATGCCGGGGGCGGGTACGACTTCAAGTTGAATTCCCTTGCGGACAAAGCGGTCCCGATAGGTCTCGGTCACGTTCTTTAGCACGCTGAAGGGGGCGACCCGTAGCCATTCGATCTGCAACTGATCCGAATCGGACCTGGCGAGTAGATGCAGATCATCGACCAACTTGCCAAGCCTGAGAATTTCCGCGTGCAGTGAGGTCAGGTTCTGGGGCGTCGGTTCACGAATGCCGTCCTGGATGGCTTCGATTTCCCCGCGCAGCACCGACAAAGGCGTACGCAGCTCGTGGGCGATGTCGGTGATCCACTGGCGGCGCATCTGCTCGTAGCTTTCCAGGGTGTGGGCCATGGCGTTGAAATGGTTTGTCAGTTCGCCGATTTCATCACTGGTGGTGGCGGCGATGCGGACCGTGAAGTTACGCTGGGTCAACTCCCGGGTAACCCGGGCGAGACGTTGAATCGGCCCCAGCAAGTGGCGTGAGAAAAGAAAGGCAATCAAGGCGGTCAGCCCGATGACACCTGTGCCGAGCAGATAGAACTGCCGCGTTTGGCGGGCCAGCAGGGCGGCCGGAGGTCCGGATTTAAAGGGTTCGTGATGATGCCATCCCAGCCAGCCGACCACCTGGCCGTCGACCTCGATGGCCACCAGCCGGCGCGGGTCGTCGGGACTCGGGTGGCCGAGAAGGGAGCGTTCCTGGGCGTCCATCAGGAGAATCATGGCCGGAGGACCGGGCATGCCGTCGGGGGGCGGACCTGGTGGCCGCCCATAGGTGTCGGGGCTGCCCGGCGAAATGGCCCCCGCAGGGGGTGGCGGGGTATGCTTGCGGATGTCCAGGGCCTCGGACAGCAGGCGCTGCCAGCGCTGCGGATCGTTGGTCACGGATGCCCAGCTATGGGTGGTCCGATAGGCCTCCTGCAACACGGGAACGAGACCCTGCAATCTCTCCTCCGCCACCTGGTTGAAGTAGGTTTTGAAATTCAGTGAGAAAAGATAGCGTGACAGTCCCATGGCACCCACGGCGATGGCCAGGATCAGAAAAAACGCGCCAACCAGTTTATACGACAGCCTGATCGTCATGATTAATTCCCGTTCATCCGAAAGGGTTTACGAATCCGTCAAGGGTTGATTGCTTACCTGCCCGATAAAAGACCATTTCGGGGACGATTTCAATGTGCTTCGCCATATTGACGACAAAGCACACACGCTCTCCACATTTTAACCATATTTGAACGGTATTGTAACAATCGCCGACCAGGAGGCATTTCGTCCTGTCGCAATCCATTGGTATTAATAGAAAAGGAGTCATTCATGACACGATTCTATCTGAAACGAAACACAGGCTGGCGGAACCTGACGATCGCGCTTTTGGTTGTCGGTTTGGTGGCGGGGAGTTCGGCATGGGCCGGACCGCCCATGAACCGATCGCATGGTGATTATCCCCAGGAAGGGCAGTACCGCCAGTCGATTCCCGCCGACCATCAGCGCGTGCGCATGGGCGGCGATCCGATGGTTTTCCACAAAGGGGTTTACTACCGTCACGATCCCCGTGGCTACCGGGTCGTCAGACCGCCGCGCGGTACAAAGATCGACCATCTTCCGCTGGGCGTCGAAACCCTGCTTATCGCCGGCGTGACCTATTTTTTGCTGGCCGGTATTTACTACCAGAAGGCCCCAAGCGGATACGTGGTCGTCGACGCGCCGGCATCGGCACCGCCGTCCCCGACCATGGCTGCCGGTCAAGTCCTGGCGGTGGATACAGCCCTGCTCAACGTTCGTTCCGGGCCGCCTGGACCATCCGGTGGTTTCCCAGGCCCGATTGGGAGAGCGGTTGGTGGTTCAGCAGACATCCGGCGGATGGTGTTTCGTCGGCTTGCCCGATGGCCGCACCGGCTGGGTGATGGTGCAATATACCCGACCGGTGGCTCCTGGTGCCCAAGGGTAGCCAAATACCGCGTTCAGCCCCACTGGGGGGCAGACGTATGACGAAGACGAATGGATGGAAAGGAGAATGACGATGCAACAAGGATGGTTAACCCGGGCCGTGGTGATCCTGGCGATGATTGGCCTGCTCGGATTCAGTCCGATTCCTGGTTTTGCCCAGGATGCCGGACCGGATTTTTCGAACCCCCCTGCGGCCGACAGGCATGGGCCCCGGCCGGGTGGTTTTGAGAAAGATGATGTAAACAAGGATGGCCAGGTCACCCGGGCTGAATTCAGCGGTCCGAAGGAGATGTTCAGCACCTGGATGCCAACGGCGACGGCGTTATTACCCGTGAGGAAGTCAAGCCGAGAAAACCGCCGGCGGGGCAGCCGAATCTGCCCGAGCCGCCGTCAAACTGAGGCCTGCTGACCATGGCCATACTGCTATGAACAATCATTTTCTTGTGCCTGACCATCACGGAAACGGATTTCCAGCGAGATACCCAAAGGGCCGGATTGACGATCTGGATCGATCCCCAAAGCGGCGAACAACAGACGGTCGGTATCCATTTGCCCGGCCAAAAGGGCCGGCCGCCGAGTGGAAGCCACCTTTGTCACCTCCGAACGGAAGGGCCACGGCAGACCCGTCACTGCGGCCGCCCCCTGCGGTCCGCCTGCCGGAAAGCCTGCGCATCACCTACCAGGACGCGACCGGACCGCTTTCCATGACCATGGATGAAGTCCGACGCACGGGCATCGATATCGGCGTCGCGCGGGGAAGCGACGGACGGTTATGCTACGAATTCAAAATTGCCTTCCGGGCCGACCCTTCCCTCGAGGGGTTCCGGCCGGGGATGTGCCTCGGGCTCGGCATCCAGAGCGGTTCCGCAGCTGACGGGCATCCCCCGCGAAGTGCCAATGCCGGCGGGATGCAAATTTGAGACATATTTGCCGGAAAGGAGAAACGTGTCATCCCATGGTCCAAGCTGACAAACGTCCAAGTATCTTTATTTGTGAACCGAATTACGGGCCGGCCCACCCGCTGGTCGTTTACTTGACGGCCAAGTCATTCGATGTCCACTGCATTCCGGAGAGCGGGCAGGCCGTGGACGCGATCGTTATCCAAATGCCCGACCTGGTCCTCTTGGATGCGAACTTGCCCATGGCCGGCGGCTACGAAGTCTGCAGCATGGTGCGGCCCCATTACGGCGGACCGATCATCTTCCAATCCCAGGCACGTGACGAGGCCGCCCAACTGCTGGCCTTCGAACGCGGCGCCGACGACTGCATCACCACGCCGATATCGCCGGCGTTGCTGGCAGCCCGCATCCATGCGCACCTCAGGCGCGGCCGGGGCATGGCCAACGACCGGCAGATTCGCGTGGGTCGTTTGGTGGTGGATGCGGCCCTGCGCGCCGTCTCCCTGGACGGGCAACCCATCGATTTGACCACCATGCAATTCGAACTGCTCTGGTATCTGGCCAAACGATCCGGTCGGGTGGTTCCCCGGGAAGAGCTCTACGAGGCACTTTACAATCAGGTGTACAATGGTTTCGATCGATCCGTGGACGTCTATATTTCCCGGATTCGCCATCAGTTGGGCGATGACGCCGATAACCCCCATTATCTGAAGACCGTGCGGGGGGTGGGGTATCTTTTTGTGGGCCACGATGGAAATGGGCACTGAATTTCGTCAGGCATTGGCGGCGGACGTCAATGCCGCCCGCACGGCCATGCCGATGTTCTCGATCGTATAGGGCTTTTTCAGGTAGCTGGCCGCACCTAGTTTCAGCACCTCGCGGATGCGGGCCGTTTCGGAGAATCCGCTGGCGATGATGGCCTTCTGGCCCGGATGGCGGCGGATAACCTGCCGGTAGGTATCCAGGCCATCCATCCCCGGCGACATGATCATGTCCAAGATCAATAGATCAACTGCGGTCGATGCCAGAAAGGTTACGGCCGCCTCGCCACGATCGACGCTTTCCACGCGATATCCCAGGGTGGTCAGGATGGCCGAAGCGATTTCACGCTGTTCGCGCACGTCATCGACCACGAGGATGGTTTCCCCGTTTCCCATATATTCCTCGATGGCTACGCGGCGCGCCACATCCGCCTGGCGACGCGTGACCGGGAAGTAAAGCGTGAAGCGGCTGCCGTTACCCTCCTCGCTCTCGAAGTCGATGTATCCCCGGTGGTCCTTGACGGTACCCCAAACCACGGCCATGCCCAATCCGGTTCCACTGCGGCCCATTTTTTTCTTGGTATAGAACGGCTCGAAAATGCGACCCAGATCCTCGGCACCGATCCCCATGCCATTATCGCTGACCGTCAGCGCGACATATTCCCCCTCGTTGACCACATCGTATCCCCGGATGGGCCGATCGATATAGCTGTTCGTTGTCGTGATCGTCACCCGACCGATTTGGACAATCGCCTCGGCGGCATTGGAAACCAGGTTCATCAACGCTTTGGAAAGATGGACCGCTGAACCCGAAATGTTCATCAGATCGTCGGCCAAACGGGTCTCGACGCGGATCAGCGGGTGATCGGAGAGCAGCTTTTGATACTCGGGGCTTCTCAAGTATGCCTCGACGATGTGATTGATCTTGACCACCTCATCGATGGCCACGCCCCGGCGGGCATGGTGAGCAGATCTTGGACGATGGTGGCGGCCCGTTGGCCGGAATTGAAAATGGTTTTGATGGGCTCGCGCAGGGGGCTGTCTGGGGGAATTTGGAGCAGCAGCAGTTCCGGATAGCTGACCAGGCCCGAGAGGATGTTGTTCAGGTCATGGGCCACGCCGCCGGCCAGGGTACCGATGGCCTCCATTTTCTCCGCCCGTCTGAGCCGAGCCTCGAGCTGTGCTTTTTCCTCCATCGTCTGGATGCGTCGGGCGGCGTCCAGCGCGAGTCCGATAATATCGGCGACGGAGCTGGCAAAGTTGATTTCATCCAGATGCCAGTCGCGCCGATGCCCGGTCTGGGCAAAGGATACCAGCCCGGCCGTCTCGCCGCCCTCGAAAACCACGGCCAGGATGAGGGCGCGGATGTCGCGCGGCATGAGATAGTCCTGGTCCAACTCCACCAGCCGTTCATCCGAGGTGCTGTCCGCGGAGACAATGGTCCGCCCACTGCGAACGGCCTCAAGGAAGATGGGATAATCGGCGATTTGAAAGGTTCTGTCACTGGGTTGCGGCCCGCTGTCGTCCACCATACGTTGCTTGCAGAGAACCTCCGTGTGGGCTTCATTCAACAGCCACACCGCGCAGCGGTCGATATTCAGGATCTGCACCACAGTGGGAAGGATTGTTTCCAGGGCGCGTTCGAAGTCGCCGCCGTACAGGGCCGTGTGACCGGCCAGGTTCAAAAGCGCCTGATTCTGATCGCGCAGCCGGCGTTCGGTCTCGAACTGCATCTTTTCGACCCGCCTGCGTTCACAAACCTCTTTTTCGAGCGCTTCCGTGCGCCCTTTGACCATATTCTCCAGGTTGTCGCGATGTTCGGCCAACACCATCTGGACCCGGCGGCGTTCACCGATTTCGGCTTCCATCTGCTGGTTGACCGTCTCGATGTCATCGATCTGGGATTGGACGGCGTCGGCCATTTCGTTATAGGCCAGGGCCAGTTGGCCCATTTCGTCATTGGACAGCTGCAGGAGGCGATGGTCGCGATCGCCGCATTGAAATCGGCGGATGCTTTGAATGATCGCGGTGATGCGGGAGGTCAGGGTCTGGGCGAGGAAGATGGCGATCAGGATCACGCAGACGATCATCAGCGCGGTGTAAAAGGTGAGGTGCCGGACCGCCTTTTGCAGAGCGGCGCGGATCATCTGCTGGTTTTCGGCTTTTTCCACGTCGAGCTTTTGGGTGAAGTCGGCCTCGATGCCCTGAATGACATCGGCGGTCTCCACGGCGGGACGATGAAATTCATGAACATTGGCGCCGATGGTGACGTAGCCGAAGCCGCGTGGCGTCCGACCGTAGATTCCCGTGTGGTAGGGAATGGCCGCTGCTGTGGTGAGTTTCCACAGGCCGCTCCAGAAAATCAGGAAGGAACCCGAACCGCCATCCTGGGTCAAATTGTGCCAGCCGGTGCACTGGGGCGCGAAGTTGAGATAGCGGCAATCCAGGCCGACCATGCCGTCCCGGGCCAGCGTCGGGTCGGGTTGCTTGGCCAGGGCCTGGGCCTTGAACGGGGGCGCTTGGTTGAAAAAAGCAGGCATGGACCGGTTCAGCCGTCGCCAGATCGCGGCCATCTCCGTATCCAACCAAGGCACGGCCGGCTGGCCGGTCCGGGGATCATAACCGGCGATGAAGTAGTCGCGCGGATGGGAAATGTTGCGTCCCTTGTGGTCCCACATGAAGGCGTAGTTGCCGCTGCCGGCGTCGGAAATGGCCGAATAGCGCTCATCCGTGGGGACGATGTGGTCGGTGAACTCCATGATGTGGGTGTGGTCCAGGGCCAGGGTGACATAACCGACGATACGGTTGTTCTTAACGACCGGCATGCCCCAGCGGATCAGCCCCTGGAAACGGATGCCCACCGGGTTTTCCTTGCCGGCATACCCGGATGTCTGCGGCGCAAAGGGGATGCCGCGTGTTTTGGCCGTCTCCCGGTTATAGGTGCCGATGATATAGCCCTTGACGTGGGGGCCGATCACTTCGGAAACATGGATTTCACCGGGTTTGAGCTGCTGCAGGGCCGTGAAATAGGTTTCCGCCCGACAGTAGGTGTTGCGCGGGTCGGATACGTTGCGGCGCTCGCGGGACAGCCGATCCGACGTGCCGACCTTGATGCGTTCAATTCCCTGAAGATCGATGAAAGTCATTTCCAGATAAAGGGGACGGTTCTCGGCGATGCCGTCACGTTCCGGCGGGCGATAGTGAAAGGCGTGGCGGTTGTCGTCATTGGTCGCCATGATGATCTTGCCCGTCGGATGGGCCGAGGGTTTGGCAGGGACCCATTGCTGACCCGCATCGTCCATCACCCATGGCGGATGCAGAATGACCGGGCGGAATCGGGAGGCCAGGAACTCGCGGTAACGGGTTTCGTTGGCGGGCAGGCGGGCCGCCAGCTGAATATCCCGGTCCCGATCATAGAGAAAAGCGGCGACCTTGGCGGCCGTGTCGGTGGTCAGCCGCTCGATGGCCTCGCGGGACTTTTCATCCAGGGCCTTGATGGAGTTTTTGGTGGAAAGATCCGTAACCCCTTTGACTACCGCATGGGTGTTCTCGGCCATCTGGGCGGCATTCTTTTCCACCGCGGCGGTCAGCGCGACGATCTCTTCCCAGGCGAACCAGGCCAGGGCGACCAGGGGAATGACCTTGATGAGAACAAAAATGGCAATCAACTTGGACCGGATACCTGGCGTGTAACGCTGCATGAACGGGGGACTCCTTTTTTTGCTCCAGGCTCAGCGTTTCGTTGAAGTGCGGTTGCGATCCGCTTTTTGTATCGGTTCATCTCCCAGGGGGCTTGATGCCTTTTTCTATCGCATGTCGGCGGGGATGGATGCAGAGGCGACGGGACCCGGCCGGTGATCTCTCCAGAAGGGGCATCGGCGGGAGGGCATTCACTTCCCGGTGCCCGTGCATCCGGTTTGGGCAACCTTGTCCACATAGGCGCGGATGTCGCATTTCCGTTCCAAACCCGAGGCGGCCATGTAACGCACCTTGCCGAAAATCGGCCGTTCAAACCAGGCCCGGTCATGCAATCCGAAAATCCAGCCTACGCCGGCGTAGGTGTTGGGGTCGCGGCCGTCCAAGAAATAGCGGTTGTTCAGCCACAGGGCGGTCTCGAAGGCTATCTCCGGCGAGGCCGACCACTCGAGAATCTTCTTTCCCCAATACATGCGCATATGGTTGTGCATGAAACCGGTATCGCGCATTTCCACCATGGCCGCATTCCAATACGGATCGTGGGTGCGGGCAGCCACCAGGTCGGCCCTGGCGTAAATCGGTGAGCGCCGGTCGGCCGCATGTTCCGCCAGGGTCCGGCGGGCCCAGGCCGGCAGGCCGGCGAAACGGTCGTAATCTGGATTGTAATAAACGTAATTGACCGCCAGCTCCCGACGCATGATCAACTCTTCCAGAAAGGCCGCACGATCTTCCGCTGAGCCCGCGGTTGCCGCCTGCACGTGAAGGGCGATGGTCACCGGCGAGATTTGGCCGAAGTGAAGGTAGGGACTCAGGGTCGAGGTCGCCGCCAATTGGGGCTGGTTACGGTTTCGGGAATAGCCTCCAGACGATCGGTGATGAACAGGGTCAAGCGACGCCGTGCTTCTTGCGGACCGCCCTTGAAGCAGCCGGAGACCTCCGGGACGGATCGATCGATGGCCAGCTTGCCCATGAGGGTGTCGATATCGTTCAGATCCAGGCCCCCCAGGCCGGCATCGGGGGACGGCGTCCGGGGGCGGATGGGCGGGGCGGCAACCTGATACCGCTGGAGTTGTCGCTGGATTTTGGGACGGATGGTCCGCGCGGCATATTCGGCCTTGCCGGATACCACGCTGACAGGCAGGACCACATCCCCCTCGACGGCGACGACCCGGCAGTCGGCATCCCTGGCGACGGCTTGCCGCCACGCCCGCTGATGGCGGGTGTAGCCCACATCGCAGACCAGCATGGCCGCGTGGTCGGCCAGGGGAAGGACCACTTGCTCGGGGCTGCCTTGCTGGACGATCAGATCGATTCCCCGCCCGGCCAGGATGCGCTGGGTTTCGGCCAGACCCTCCAGCATGAAGCGGTAGTGCCGGGCATTGGCCTCCGGGTAACTGTCGGTCAGGGCGAAGATGGCGATCACGGGAAGTCCCAGGCCATTGGCCTGGTCGATGGCGTGCGCCAGGGCCGGGTTGTCATCGGCCGCTGGGACTGCTGCATCCAGTAGAGCACCCATGCTTCTCGCGGCCGACAGGGGCGCTGGTTGAGGACCGTGATGCGCGTCGATTCCACAAGCATGAAGGTGTCGTCTCCGAGTTATCGGTCATTGCTTGTCTGGGGGCGAGCTGACAGTATGAATCGACCCTTAATTCGATTTTGGACGTTCTGCAAGTAAATTCGGGATGATGCCCCCGGATCTGACATGAGAAGTGTTCCTTGCATAGGGCTGGAATGATTCTTGTATAAAACTATCATGCAAGATTGCCTGGATCTTCCAGGGGAGATAATTGACTGACGATTGGAAACGGCATACAACGGCACGGTTTCCAATTATTTCATGATGAACACTGCCGGACGATACTTCCGCGGATCGTTGATGGCCAGCGCAAAGGATACGTGAAATGAGAGTGTATGTGGGGTTTGATGATACAGATGTGGCCGGTGCTGACCGGGGGACTGGAAAATTGGCCCGTTGGTTTACCGATCGGCTCCCCGAGGGTGCCCGCCTCCACGGGGTGGTTCGCCAGCAGCTTCCCGTTTTGGAAGGAATCCCCTACACGTCCCAAAACAGTTCGGCCTGCCTGGTCGTGGACCTGGCCGATCCGGAATCGGTGGATGTGCTCATTGAGCGGGCGGCGGGCACATCCGCGAGCATTTCATCGATGGCAGCGATCCCGGCCTGTGTGTGGTGGGCGATGACAGCCCTTCCATCGGCGCGCTCATGGATTTCGGACGCTTGGCGTGTTCCACGATTGTCAGACAGAAGGACGCCATGGCCGCTGCCAATGGTGCCCACCTTTCAGGCCACGGGGGGACCCAGGATGGCATCATCGGCGCCGCGGCCGGTGTCGGGCTGACCCTTTCAGGCTGGAGCGGCCGATTTATCGAATTCAACGGGCTGCGTGATTTTGAGACCATCGTGCCGGTGACCGATTTGGAGGCCCGGGGAATTCGCGTGCTGGCCATCGATCGCAATGCCCTGGTACCCGGGCCGACCGATCTGGTCGATACGCGCGACTGGCTGCGGCCGAGATTGTGGGGCGGCGGGGCGGTGTTGCCGGTGGAAAACACCGCCCCGGGATGCTGGCGTTCGATCAATACCAAACAGCGCCATTGAGCGTGGCTTGAAATAAAAACGGCACGCGAATGTTTTCATCGCGTGCCGTTTGGCGGTGACCTTGTGAACGATTTGAACGTGGTTCGTTACTTTACCTTATCCTTAGCATGTTTGGGTTGCCAGGGCAGGTAGGTATATGCCGCGCCTTGATTCGGCTCGTCAACGTCGGTGGCCCATGCCCCGACCACCAGCTTGTTGCTGTGCGCCGCCAGGGCCTGACCGTACCGGTCGCCGGACAAACCGCCCGAAGCATTGAGTTGATCGATTTCCTCCCATCCGTCCCCCGGACGGCTGAACAGATAAACGGTCCCTTGGTCAACGCGGCCATCAACGTCAGTAAGATTGGCGCCCACGGCAACTAGCGGGCCGGTCATGGCCAGGGAATGGCCGAATTCATCTCCCTCGGCGGCGTTGCTGGCGGTCAGTTTGCCGATTTGGGTCCAATCCCCCTCAGCCTTGCGGAAAAGGTACGCCGCGCCGGCATCGACGGCCTCCTCGACATCGGCCCAGCGGGCGCCCACGCCGATCACGCCGCTGCTGATATCCACACTGAAACCGAACTGATCGCCATCCTGGCCATCGTCGGCATAGATTTTTGCCGTTTCCTCCCATGTGCCGGCGACCCGGTGGAAGAGATAGACGGCACCGCTTTTGACATCGTTTCCATTGGCGGCGCCACTGGCGCCGACGATGATCATCTCACCCCGGACTTCCACCGATTGACCGAATTGGTCATCGGCGGTGCCGTCGCCGGCCGTCAGAATCTGCTCCAACTGCCAGCTGCCAAATTTCTTGCGATACACATACACCACCCCGGTTTCGCCATCGGTCTCGTCTCCGGGACCGGCACGGGGGGGGGACCGATGATCATTGCTATGGCCATAGAATAAAATATTACCGGGTCCTCCTCGGCAGGGGGCGCAGCCTTGAGCGCCGAAACAGCCAGGACGTTCCCGTTCAAGGCGACCGCACGGCCGAAGTTGACATTCCCGTCATCATCAGCGGGTTCGAGCTTTTGTTCGAAAACCCAGCCGTTTTGTTTCCGCTTGTAGATGAAAGCCGCGCCAAAAGGTGTCTGGAGGAATTCTCCGGTATCATCGATGGCCTCACGCGTCGCCCCGCGGGCGCCGACCACGGCGAGATCGCCCCGCAAGGCCACGTCGCAACCGAATTCAGCCGCTGTTCCAAGATCCGGCCCTGTCAATTTCGCTTCCTGGCTCAAGGTGCTGCCGGTGCGCCTGAAAACATAGGCCGCGCCGGTAGCGACGTCGGTTTCATTTATATCCGCTACCGCACCGACAAGCACGCGGTTGCCCAGGATCGCCACCGATTGGCCGAAGGCCGCATCAGTTTTGGGCGCGTCGGCCGTGAGCATGAATTCGGTGTAATTGTCGGTATAGGAAAACGCCGCCGCCATGCCTGCCAGTGCCGCCATGATCCCTACCACCAGAACCATACGGGTACCACGGGTTTGAAACGCATTTTTTCTCCTTTCAATGATCGTTGAACAAACATTCGTTTCGGCGCATCAATGCACGATCCGCGGATTCGCGTGTTCAATGGAATCGGTTTCACGCCACCGCGAATCGGTTGCCGCCGAAACGGCGCCAATGCGTTAACCTGAGTGATGGTCGGTATCAGTTGTCACGGGTGATTAATTGCGTTGTTCCGGATTCAGGCCTCCCAATCGTACTCATTATCGGCAAAATTGGCCAAAAGTTGATGAAAAAAATCAGACCGCCACCCCCCCGATGCGAATCGAAACGATGAAAATTGAAGGATTGTCCAGGCGTTATGCATTCGCTTGGCCGCTTGAACCGGAACGAAATGGCAAGGACCTGTCCACATTTAAGGATCCGAAGGGCAAACGGTTGTTTGTCGAACTGGTCGATCTCTGCCGCGAGAAGGGCGAGGGCTACCTGGACTACGCACAACTATCGCCGGGGGAGGATCAGCCGGTGGCCAAACTTTCCCATGTCAAGCTCTTCAAACCCTGGGGCTGGGTGGTCGGTACCGGCATTGACCTGGATACGGTCAATCGCGCGGTCGTTGTCAAGGAGACCGAGGTCCGCGCCGGTATCTATGCCGAGGAAACCCGATTGGGGCTGACCATCCTGGTCGTGTTGATACTGACCGGCGTGGGCATGATGGTGCTCGGTCGCCGGATCGCCCGTCCCATCGCCAACACCAGCGATATGCTCAAGGATATCGCCCCGGGGGACGGTGACCTTACCCGGCGGCTGACCGTCAACAGCCGGGATGAAATCGGCCAGATGGCCGGCTGGTTCAATACGTTTATCGCCAAATTGCACGATATCGTCAGGGATATTGCCGTCTATTTTGAGACCGTGAGTGCTTCCTCCAACCAACTGCTGATCATCTCCCGGCAGATGGACGACGGTACCCGCGATATGGGTGAGAAGACAGCCACCGTGCCCGGGCGGCGGAAGAGATGAGCCAAAACATGAACTCCATCGCGGCGGCCACCGAGCAGGCATCGACCAGCGTGGGAATGGTGGCCACGACCATCGAGAGCATGAACCAGACCGTGATGGCCATCGGCAGAAGTTCCGACCAGGCACGCTCCGTAACCGGCCGTGCCGTCGAGGAAGCCCGCCAGGCCTCCGGCAAAGTCGACAGCTTGGGCAATGCCGCCGCCGAGATCGGTAAGGTGACCGAGATGATCAGCGATATTTCCGATCAGACCAATTTGCTGGCCCTCAACGCCACGATTGAGGCGGCCCGGGCCGGGGACGCCGGTAAGGGATTTGCCGTGGTGGCCAATGAGATCAAGGCCCTGGCCCGGCAAACGGCCGAAGCCACAAGTGTTATCCGTGAAAAGATCGATGCCATCCAGCATTCCACCGCCGATACCGTGGCCGATATCGGACGGGTTGCCGACGTCATCGCCGAAGTGAATAGCCTTGTCGGCGGGATTGCCGGTGCGGTGGATGCCCAGACCGCGGCGACGGCCGAGATTACCGAGAATGTCATGCAGGCGTCCACGGGAATTGTCGAGGTCAATCAGAACGTGGCCCAGAGCAGCGTTTTCGCCAGCGAGATTGCCGCGGACATCGGCGAGGTGAATCGGATCGCCGGCGGCATTGCCGACTCCAGCAACAAAGTGAACACGAATGCCGACCATCTGACGCAACTGGCTGGTCAACCATATCAAGGGGGCGGATCGGAAGTATGTGCCGAACTTGAAAAAGATGGACTGACGCCGATCTAATCCGCAGAAAAAAGCGGCGAACCGCAGATGCTGCGATTCGCCGCCATGCCCCCCCTCTTCTCGTGTCACGCCAGCAATCCGCAAACGGGGCACTTCAGGAGAAAACCGGTCTACCAGTGTACACTGAATCCAACTGCTCGTCGGTGATGTCGAAAACCACATTGTGGGGCGTCAGCGCCTCGCGCCGGAAATAACGCGGCAGGCGGTCGTCGGCCGCGGTGAGGCCGGCTTTTTTGTTGAACTCACGCTCCATGGAAAGAATCTTCTTGCCCAGGGCCACCACATCATCACCGGTCAGGTTGATGTCGAACATGCCGTTGATGATTTCGACCATGGCATCGAAGGTTTCCTGCTGGTCGAGAATCGCGAAGGCGATGAACAGGCAGAATCCGGTGGCGTCCAGGGCCGCCGTGGCGATCTGCAGGTTGCGCGACAGTTCGATCTGTCCTTCGGCGGAAAGGGGATCCACGTCACCGCCGACTTTGAGCAGGTTGGTGGCCACGGCATAGCCGGCCGTGTGATCGGCCCCCATGGTGCTGGTGGCGTAGGTGACGCCGACGCCTTTTACGGCGCGGGGGTCATAGGCGGGCATGGCCTGGCCCTTGACCACCGGGGCGTGTTCCAGGCCGAAGGCTTTGGCCGTGGACGCTGCGCCGCCTCCCAGGATGCGGCCCAGTGGCGTTCCCTGGCCCACCTCCTGGTCGACCAGACGGATGGCCCCTTCGGCATCGCGACGGGAATGATGCCGGCTTCCATGGCCACGCCGATGGCGGCACCCATATCGATGGTGTCCAGGCCGATATCGTCATCGAGAAAGTCCAGGCGGCAGATGGCATCCGGGTCGCTGATGCCGCAGTTGCCGCCGTGGGACCAGACGGTTTCGTACTCCGGCTGTTTGGTGAGGAAATTGCCGTCCTTGTCCACGTAGATGCCCGAGCACTGGATGGCGCAGCCCGGTGGCAACCGTGGGTGGGGTTGCCGCCGCGCCGGGTTTGCAGTTCGGCAAAGGTCTCGCCGCTGATTTGGGACGCCTCGTCGTACTGGCCCTGGCTGAAGTTGAACGCCGGATATGCCCCGGCCTCGTTGACCACGTTGGTCAGCACGTTGGTGCCGTAGGTGGGCAGCCCCTCGCCGGTGACCGGGTGCTGGCGCAGGCCCTGGGTAAACCGTTTGTTGGCCGCCTTAAATCGTTCCGGGTCCTTGGGCTTGCGCATTTTCATGCCGGCATCGTCAATGACGATGACCTTGACGCCTTTGGCGCCCATGACCGCCCCGACACCCCCCCCGGCCGGCGTGCCGGGCAGGGCGGAATTCGC